>CAXNGD010000034.1:0-13127 GCA_964201575.1 Acetobacterales bacterium
TCTAGTGCTTGATGGATGAAGTTTTTTTTGCTTCTTTTTGTTCACAAAAAGAAGACTTGCTTGCTTCCACTATGGTGCGCTCATGCGGGCGAGAGTGCCGACGTCGTCGCTGGTGTCGATGGCCAGGGCCGCGTTGGCGAGGGCGGCGCTGCGCTCCGGGCCGAGGACGCTGTCGACGAGGCCGGCGAATTTGGCGCGGAGTTCGGCTTCGGTGAGGAAATTGTCGGGTTCGCCTTTCGGGATGATGACGGTTTGGGTGAAGGTTTGGCCGCGGGCTTTCACGGTGACGCGGCCGGACATGTTGGCGGGGAATTCGGCTTCGATGTCCGGGTCGTCTTCGCAGGTGACCTTGGGGAGGAGGGCGCGGATGGTAGGGTTTTGCAGCTCGGCGTAGCTGTCCCAGCCCATGGCGCCGGTGGCCAGGGCGGTGGAGAGGACGAAGGCGCCGCTGAACTGGCCGTCGACGATGTTTTGCGGGTTGATGCGTTTTTCGCGGGGTTCGCCGACCAGGATCATGCCGGAGCGGGAGGTGCCGTAGGTGATGGATTCGATTTCTTCGGGCTTGAGGTTGTGCTGGGCACGGAGGGACAGCATGGCGTCGATGCCGGCGTGGCCGTAGCGGCAGGAGGGGTAGGGTTTGACGGCGGTTTTCATCAGTTCGAAGACGGTGCCGAGGTCTTGGGTGGCGCGTTCGGGGATGGGGGATGGGGCGTAGGCGGCGAGGAAGCCTGCTTTGCCTTCGAGGGCTTGGGCCGCGCCTTTGAAGCCTTCGCGGGCGAGGGTGGCGGCGGTGAGGCCGGCCATGGCGGCCCAGCCGACCTGGAAGCGCTTGGTCCAGGCTCCGTTGGACAGGAATTGCAGGGAGCCAGCGGATTGGGAGAGGGCGATGCCCATGGCGGAGGCGATTTCGTCGCCGGAGAGGCCGAAGATGCGGCCGGCGGCGGCGGCGGCTCCGAAGACGCCGCAGGTGGCGGTGGGGTGGAAGCCGCGCTGGTAGTGGGCGCCGGCGGGCAGGGCTAGGGCGGTGCGGCAGGTGACTTCGTAGCCGGCGATGATGGCGGCGAGGACGTCGGCACCGGAGGCACCGGCCATTTCGCCGGCGGCGAGGGCTGCGGGGATGACGGGGGCGCCGGGGTGGAGCGAGCCGGCGGCGTGGGTGTCGTCGAAATCGAGGGAGTGGGCGAGGGTGCCGTTCAGGAGGGCGGCGCCGGCGGGGGAGAAGCGGCGGGGTTCGCCGAAGACGGCGGCTTCGCCGTGGGCCAGGCCGAGGGCGTGGACGGCGGCGAAGAGGGGCGGGGTGGATTCGGCGTCGACACGGGCGCGGACCATGTTGGCGACGAGGTCGAGGACGAGGAAGCGGGCGCGGGTGACGACTTCTGGGGGGAGGGCGGCGAGGGTGATGTTGGCGGAGAAGTCGGAGAGGGTCTTGGTGATGGACATGGCGCGGGGCTCCCGGGACGGTTGGGGGGAGTTTCGCGCAAAGGGGGCGGGAAGGGAACTGGGGGGGGGCATCGGCGGGTTGTCGCGCCAGGAATGTCAATGCATGATCGACATGGTGCCGGCATGGCGCCCGGGGGATGTGGTTTGCGCGCGGCTCTGTGGCTTGTGGTGGTCCTGGTGGCGGGGTGCACGACGCCGCCGCCGTCGGCGCAGATCGGGGCCGAGCGATCCGGGTTGAACCTGATCCCGCGCGACGCGCATGTCGGGATTCCGGCGGAGCTGTGGCCGTGCCTGGAACACGGTCCGGGCAATGCGCCGGCCATCCGGGAGGCGGCGTGTACCGAGCGGCTGGGCACGGCGGCGTATTCGCAGCCGGTGAACGGGTATCTGCTGGTGGCGCGTGGGCTGGCCAGGCAGTCGCTCGGCGATGAGCCCGGGGCGTTGCGCGATCTGGACGAGGCGCTGCGGCGCGCGCCGGACATGGAGATTGCGTACCGCTATCGCGGCGAGCTGCATTTCAAGGCGGGGCGGATGGCCGAGGCGGTCGCGGATTACGACCGGGCGGTGGCGCGGCTGCCTGCTTCGACCGCGCTGCTGGTGCCGCGCGCCCTGGCCTTGACGAGGATCGGGCAGCTTGAGCGGGCGATGGCCGATGCCGAGGCGGCGGTCGTCCTGGACCCGCGGTCGGCAACGACGCTGACCACGCGCGGCATTGTCGGCGCCCGGCTGAACCGGCATGCGGCGGCGATGCGGGACTTCGATGCGGCGATCGCGCTGGCGCCCGACGACGTGGCGGGGCGGGTCGAGCGCGCGGCGTTGCGGCTGGAGCGCGGGGATGCGGCTGGTGCACTGGGCGACCTTGACGCGGCGGTGCGGCTGGCGCCGCGCAATGGCGGATTTCGGCTCAGGCGCGGCATCGCGCATGGCGCGGCTGGCAATCTGACGGCGGCCTTGGCCGATCTGGACCTGGCGGTCGCGGCGGGGCCGCGGGATGCGCGGGCGTTCCACCAGCGGGCGATCGTGCAGGCGCGGCGGGGCAGCAGGGCGCAGGCGCTGGCCGATGCCGAGGAGGCGGTGCGGCTGGAGCCCTCGTCGGCGGTGTATGGCGAGACCCGGCGGCTGTTGCGGTCGGGCGCGGCTATGCCGGGGGTGTGATTGCAGCCGACTCCTGGGGCGTGGCACATCGGCGGGCATGATGTATCGGCGTTCCCGGTTGGCGGCTCCCTTGGTTGGCGTGGCGTCGGCTGCGTCGGCGCAGCGGCCGCAGCCGGTGGCCAAGGCTGAGAGCACGTTTTTGCCTTATATTGAGGGGGTGAAGGCCGAGGCGCTGAAGGCGGGGTTGCGGCAAGGGACGCTGGAGGCGGCGTTTCGCGGGATCCGGGTGCCGAATGCCCGCGTGATCGAGCTGGACCGGAAGCAGCCGGAGTTCACGCTGACCTGGGAGCAGTATCGGCAGAAGGTGATCTCCGATGCGCGGATCGCGCGCGGACGGGAGCATTTCGCGCGGCATCGGGCTTTGATCACCGAGGTTTGTGCGAAGTACCGGCTGCATCCGGCGCCGTTGATGGGGATTTGGGGGCTGGAGTCCGGGTATGGGCAGTTCACCGGCGGGTTCAATGTCATTGAGTCGCTGGTGACCTTGGCCTGGGAGGGGCGGCGGGGGGCGTTTTTTCGTGGGCAGTTGATGAATGCGCTGCGGATCATCGATGCCGGCGACATTCCGGCCGAGCGGATGCTGGGGAGCTATGCCGGGGCGATGGGGCAGCCGCAGTTCATGCCGGATAGTTTCGTGCGGCTGGCGGTGGATTGGGACGGCAATGGGCGGCGGGATTTGTGGAACGAGGTGGGCGATATCCTGGGCTCGATGGCGAATTATCTGTCCAAGTCGGGCTGGGTGCCGCCTTTGGGGTGGGGGCAGAAGCTGAGCCTGCCGGCGGGGTTCGATGCCGGGCTGGCGGGGCGGGATAATCGGCGGACGGTGGCGGAGTGGGCGCGGCTGGGGGTTCGGGCGCGGGCGTGGGTGGCGGCGGAGGCTTCGGCGGCGGTGGTGATGCCGGATGGGGCGGGTGGGGAGGCGTTCCTGGTGTTCCAGCCGAATTTCCAGGCGATCCGGCGCTACAATCCGTCGGATTTCTATGCCCTGGCGGTGGGGCTGATCGGTGATGCGGTGGTGGGGGCATGAGGGTGTTGTTGCTGCTGTGCACGCTGGCGGGGCTGGCCGGGTGCGGGTTTGGCGGGGGCGAGGCGCGCTATGTGGTGGGAGCGCCGTATCAGGTGGGTGGGTTGTGGCGCTATCCCCTCGAGGCGTTCAGTCTCAATGAGACCGGGATTGCGATTGTCACCTCCAAGGGCGGGGCGACGGCGAATGGCGAGCGTTTCGATGCCGCCAACCTGGCGATCGCGCATCGCACGCTGCAGCTGCCGGCGATTGCGCGGATCACCAATCTGGAGAATGGGCGTTCGGTGGTGGTGCGGGTGAATGACCGCGGGCCGGCCGATCCCGCGCGCTTCGTCGGCGTGACGCGGCGGGTGGCGGAACTGTTGGGGGCGGCGAATCCGCAGGCGTTCCGCGTGCGGGTGCAGGTGCTGGAGGATGAAAGCCGGCGACTGGCTGCCGACATGCAGGGGCGCGGGGCGACCCCGGCGGCGGCGATCCAGGTGGCCGCAGCGCCGCGCGCGGGGGTGCAGACGGAGTCGCTGGCGCCGCCGGGCGGGGCCGAGGCCGGACGGCAGCGTGTGGCGGCGGCGGCGCCGGTGGCCGCGGCGCCGGTTGTGGCGGCGCCAGTGTCGGCCATTGCGCTGCGGCTGCCAGAGCAGGTGAGCCAGGGGTCGGCCAGGCCGGGCGCCTTGTCTATCGAGTGCGGCGCCTTTGGCACGACGCAGGCCGCCGAGATCATGCGGGCGCGGCTGGCGGGGTTTGGTGCGCGGATGGCGGCGGATTACGATGCGCCGCGGGACCGCTCGGTGGTGGTCCGCATCGGGCCGCATGCCAGCCTGGCTGCTGCCGAAGGGGTGCTGCGCCGGGTGCTGACTTCCGGCTGCGTGGATGGGCGAATCATCATCGAATAGCGCGGCGGGGCAGGGTAGACTGCCCCGGCTGTTGCGGGAGTCCGGACCGTGCTGAACCGTCGTATCATGCTTTGCCATGGCCTGTTGGCCGGGACCGCGCTGGTCTCGGCGGCGCAGGCCCAGCCGGCACAACCGGCCCGTCCGCCGCAGCGGCCGGCAGGGGCGGCGCGCCCGCCGGGACGTGGCCGTCCGACCACGCCGCTGCCGGTGGGCAGCCCGGCGACCACGCCGCTGGGGCCGCTGGATACCGCCGCCAAGTTCGCCATCATCATCGACTACAACACCGGCGCCGTGTTGCTGGAGAAGGATGCCGACGTCACCATGGTGCCGTCGTCGATGACCAAGCTGATGACGGCCTACCTCGTCTATGAATTGCTGCGCGCCGGGCGGTTGCAGCTGACCCAGGAATTGCCGGTCAGCGACCGCGCCTGGCGGATGGGCGGCAGCAAGATGTTCGTCGAGCTTGGCAAGTCGGTGAAGATCGAGGACCTGATCCGCGGGGTGATCGTCCAGTCGGGCAATGATGCCTGCATCGTGCTGGCCGAGGGGATCGCGGGGTCCGAGGAGCAATTCGCCGAGCTGATGACGCAGAAGGCGCGCGATCTTGGGCTGGAGCACACGGTGTTCCGCAACTCGACCGGCTGGCCGCATCCGGAACATCGCAGCACGGCGCGGGACATGGCCAACCTGGCGCGGCGGATCATCCGTGATTTTCCGGAATACTATCACTATGACGCGGAAAAATCCTTCAAATACAACGGGATCGACCAGGCGAACCGCAATCCGCTGGTGCGGAAGAACCTCGCCGACGGGCTGAAGACCGGGCACACCGAGGAGGCCGGCTATGGGCTGGTGGCCAGTGCCGAGCGCGGCGGGCGGCGGGTGGTGCTGATGGTCAACGGGCTGAAGACGATGCGCGAGCGGAGCGAGGAGAGTGAGCGGCTGCTGGAATGGAGTTTTCGCGAGTTCGAGAACGTGACGCTGTTCACCGCGGCGGATGTGGTGGAGCAGGCGCCGGTGCATCTGGGCGCCAGTCCGACAGTGCCGCTGGTGGGCGGGCGCGATGTGGTGGTGACGATGCCGCGCGGCTGGCGCGCCCGGGCGAAGGTGACGCTGGCCTATGCCTCGCCGGTGCCGGCGCCGGTGCAGCGCGGCACGCGGCTGGGGCAGTTGACGGTGAGCGGGCCGGGGGTGCCCGATCTGGAGGTGCCGCTGCTGGCTGGGGCGGATGTGGCGCGGCTGGGGCTGCCGGGGCGGGCGATGGCGGTGGTGACGCGAATGCTGACGGGCGGATGACGGCGGCAGCCAGCAGCGCGGCGGGGCGTTTCATCACGCTTGAAGGCGGTGAGGGGGCGGGGAAATCGACGCAGGCGCGGCGTTTGGCCGAGGCGTTGTCCGGGATGGGGCTGCCGGTGTTGCTGACGCGCGAGCCCGGGGGGGCGCCGGGAGCGGAGCATCTGCGGGGCTTGCTGCTGGACGGCGGCATCGCCTGGTCGGGGCCGGCGGAGGTGCTGTTGCATTTCGCGGCACGGGCCGAGCATGTGGAGCGGACGATCCGCCCGGCGCTGGCAGCGGGGATCTGGGTGGTGTGCGACCGGTTTGCCGACAGCACCATGGTGTATCAGGGCTATGGCCAGGGGGCCGACCGAGGCATGATTGCCGCGCTGACGGGGCTGCTGGAGGTTGTGCCGGATGTGACGCTGGTGCTGGATGTCTCGGTGCCGACGACGCTGGCGCGGCTGGCGGCGCGTGGTGCGGCGGCGGATCGATATGAGCGGCTGGGGGCGGGGTTTTTCGCCACGGTGCGCGAGGGGTTTGCGGCGGTGGCGCGCGACCATGCCGGACGGTGTGTGGTGATTGATGCCGAGCCGGGCGAGGATGCGGTGGCGGCAGCGCTTTTGGCGGCGGTCAGGAGGCGGTTTGGCATGGGAGACGGCGGGTGAGCATAGCCTTGGTTCGCACCGCGCTGCGCAGTGCCGTCACGCCGGAGGCCCGGCTGTGGGAGGCGTTGCGGGCGGGGCAGCTCTATGGTTTGAGGTTCCGGCGACAGGCGCCGATTGGGCCGTATATCGTTGATTTCATATGTTTGCATGCGCGATTGGTGGTAGCCGTTGATGGCCCGGGGGAGGAAGAGGCGCCGGCCGATCGGCTGCGCGATTCCTGGCTGGCGCGCGAGGGGTTTCGCGTGCTGCGGGTGTGGCGCACGGAGGTGATCGAGAATCTCGCCGGGGTGCTGGAGATTATCCACGCGGCGGCGCGCGGGACCGAGCCCGCCGCCAGGACGCTTGCGCACGAGGCGCTTTGATGGCGCCGCCCGCGCCGCGCGCCAATCCGCATCTGCTGGGCCATGCGGCCACCGAGGCGATGCTGGCCGAGGCGATCCGGGCCGGGCGGCTGCACCATGCCTGGCTGGTTACCGGGGCGCAGGGGATTGGCAAGGCGACGCTGGCGTTCCGGTTTGCCCGGCGGCTGTTGGCGGGCGGCGTGCCGGGGGAGGACCTGGCGCTGCCGGAGGGGCATCCGACGTTTCGGCGGGTGGCGGCGGGTAGCCATGCCGATCTGCTGACGGTGGAGCGGACGCTGAACGATCGCGGCAAGCTGCGGGCGGAGATCGTGGTGGATGACGTCCGTCGGGTGGCGGATTTCCTGCGCCGGACGCCGGCGGAGGGCGGCTGGCGGGTGGTGGTGGTGGATGGGGCGGAGGATATGAACCGCAATGCCGCCAATGCGCTTCTGAAGGTCCTGGAGGAGCCGCCGCCGCGGGCGATCCTGTTGCTGGTCTGCTCGGCGGCCGGGCGATTGATGCCGACGATCCGCAGCCGGTGCCGGCGGCTGGCGCTGGGACCGCTGGCGGAGGGGGACGTGCGCCTGTTGCTGGCGCGCTATCAGCCGGAGCTGGCCGGGGATGATGCGGTGCGGCTGGCGGGGATTGCCGAGGGCTCGATCGGGCGGGCACTGGCGCTGGCCGAGGGCGGCGGGGTGGCGCAGGCGGGGCTGGTGGACCAAGTGCTGGGCAATCGGGACACGCTGGATGTGCTGCGGGCCCATGCGGTGGCGGATGCGCTGGGGCGGGACGATGCGGCGTTTTCGACCTTCATGGAATTGCTGGCGGCGGGGCTGGCGGCGGCGGTGCGCGATGCGGCGCGTGGGCGGGCGGACCCGGATCAGGCGCGCCTGCTCGGCGATCGGCCCCTTGCTGCCTGGGTCGACGTGTGGCACGCGCTGAAGCGCCTGCAGGATGAGACCGAGGATGCCTATCTGGACAAGCGCCAGGCGGTGGTCAGCGGGCTGTCGATGCTTGCCACCGGTACTGCGAAAGCGCCATGAAACCAAAATACTACATCACGACCCCGATCTACTATGTTAACGGCGCACCGCATATCGGGCACGCCTACACGACGATTGCCTGCGACGTGATGGCGCGGTTCAAGCGGCTGGACGGGTTTGATGTGTTCTTCCTGACTGGCACCGACGAGCATGGGCAGAAGGTGGAGCAGGCCGCCGCCGCCGCCGGCATGTCGGCGCAGGCTTTCACCGATGGGACGTCCGATCTGTTCAAGGCGATGACGCAGCGGGTTGGTATCTCGAATGACGATTTCATCCGCACTACCGAAGAGCGGCACAAGCGGGCCTGTGCCGAGCTTTGGAAGCGGCTGGTTGACCGGGGCGAGATCTATCTCGGCGGCTACGAGGGTTGGTACGCCGTGCGCGACGAGGCGTTCTATGACGAGGATGAGCTGACCACGCGGCCGGATGGCAGCAAGGTGGCGCCGAGTGGGGCGCCGGTGGAATGGGTGGTGGAGCCGAGCTATTTCTTCCGGCTGTCGGCCTGGCAGGACCGGTTGCTGGCGTTCTATGACGCGAACCCGGACTTCATCGCGCCGAACTCGCGGCGCAACGAGGTGACCAGCTTCGTGAAATCCGGGCTGCGCGACCTGTCGGTCAGCCGGACCAGCTTCAAGTGGGGCATTCCGGTGCCGGGCGATCCCGCGCACGTGATGTATGTCTGGATGGATGCGCTGACCAACTACATCACGGCCGCCGGGTTTCCCGACGAGGACAGCGCGAAATGGGCGTTCTGGCCGGCCGACCTGCACATGGTGGGCAAGGATATCCTGCGATTCCATGCGGTTTACTGGCCCGCCTTCCTGATGGCAGCAGGGATTGCGCCGCCCAAGCGGGTGTTCGCCCATGGCTGGTGGACGGTGGGCGGCGAGAAGATGAGCACGTCGCTGGGCAATGTGCTGGATCCGCAGGAATTGTCGGACAGCTATGGGTTGGACTCGCTGCGCTTTTGCATGTTGCGCGAGGTGCCGTTCGGCAACGATGGGACGTTCAGCCGCAACGCGCTGATTTCGCGGTTGAATGTTGAGCTGGCGAATGATCTGGGCAACCTGGCGCAGCGCTCGCTGTCGCTGATTGCGCGCAACTGCGAGGGCAAGCTGCCGGCGCAGGGGGCGCGAACCGAGGACGATGCCGAGATCCTGGCGGCGGCGGCGGCGCTGTTGGGGCTGGTGCGGGCGCAAATGGATCGGCAGGGGTTTGGCGATGCGCTGGAGGAGATCTGGCGGGTGATCCGGGCGGCGAATGCCTATATCGACCGGCAGGCGCCCTGGGCGTTGCGCAAGACCGATGTGGTGCGGATGGGCCATGTGCTGCGGGTGCTGGCGGATGTCATCCGCACCGTGGCGACGCTGTTGCAGCCGGTGATGCCCGAGAAGACCGGCGCGATGCTGGACCAGTTGGGCGTGCCGGCGGATGCGCGCGATTTCGCCGCGCTGGCCACGCCCTTGCCGGCGGGCACGGTGCTGCCGGCGCCGGTGGGGGTGTTTCCGCGCTTTGTCGAGGATGCGGAGTAGGTCCTATGAAGAAAGGCAAGGCCAGGGCTTTGCCCTGGACCCTTAAATTCTAAGGTCCAGGGGCTTGGCCCGTCACGCGTAAGCGTGCTCCGCACGACGCGGGTCTGGGCAGAGCCCAGCCTTGCTATTCGAGGTACAACGCTCTGATGTTGATCGATTCGCACTGTCACCTGGACTACTTCCAGGGCGACGACCTCGCCGCAGTGCTGGCGCGCGCGGCCGCGGCCGGAGTGGGGGAGATGGTGACCATTGGCACGCGGCTGTCGCGCTCGGGCGAGATGCGAGCGCTTGCGGACGCGCATCCGAATGTCTGGTGCACCGTCGGCGTGCATCCGCACAATGCCGGCGAGGGCGAGGTGCCGACGCCGGAAGAAATCGTGGCGGAGACGCGTCATCCCAAGGTGATCGGGATCGGCGAATCCGGCCTCGACTATTTCTACGACAAGGCGCCGCGCGACCGGCAGCAAGCCGGGTTCCGCGCGCATATCCGAGCGGCCCGGCTGGCAGGATTGCCGCTTTGTATACATGCCCGCGACGCGGATGAGGACATAGCCACTATTCTTAGTGAGGAGGCTGGGGCGGGTCCGTTCGATTTCCTGCTGCACTGCTTCAGTTCCGGCCGTTGGCTGTGCGAGGTGGCGCTGGCCCTGGGGGGGTATGTGAGTTTTTCCGGCATCCTGACCTTCCCGAAATCGCAGGAACTCAGGGACATCGCCCGCGATGTGCCGCCTGACCGGCTGCTGGTGGAGACCGACGCGCCGTATCTGGCGCCGGTGCCGTTCCGCGGCAAGCGCAACGAGCCCGGGCATGTCGCGCACACCGCGCGGGTGCTGGCGGAAGTGCACGGCATGTCGGCCGAGGCGATGGGCGAGTTGACCACCGCCAATTTCCGCAGGCTGTTCCCGAAGGCCGCGTGATGCGGGTGACGCTCCTGGGCACGGGCGGGTCGGCGGGGGTGCCGACACTGGGCGGGCTGGACGGCCGCGGCGATTGGGGGGCGTGCGATCCCGCCGAGCCGCGCAACCGTCGCACCCGGACCAGCATTGCGATCACCGCGGGGCAGGGGGCCGAACAGCGGACCCTGCTGGTTGATACCGGGCCGGACATGCGGGACCAGCTGCTGGCGGCCGGCATCGCCCGGGTGGATGCCATCCTCTACACCCACGCCCATGCCGACCACATTACCGGGCTGGACGATGTGCGTATCCTGAACCGCGTCATCGGCCGGCCGATCCAGGCCTTTGGCAGCCAGGCGACGATGGACGATATCACCATGCGCTTCGGCTACGCCTTCCGGCCGTGGAAGCCGCCCGGTTTCTATCGCCCGGTGATGGAGACGGTGGTCGTGGCGCCGGATGCCGAGATCGCGCCGGCTGGCATCCCGATCCGGCTGTTCGACCAGGACCATTCGATGGTGCGCACGCTGGGGCTACGGATCGGCCCGTTCGGCTATTCGACCGATGTGGTGGCGCTGGATGAGCGGGCGTTCGAGGTGCTGGCGGGTGTGGACACCTGGGTGGTCGGGTGCTTCCAGCGCGGGCCGCACCGCACGCATGCGCCGCTGCCGGAGGTGCTGAAATGGGTGGAGCGGCTGCGGCCACGGCGGACGATCCTGACCCATATGGGGGTTGATCTGGACTGGGCGTGGATGGCGAAGAACCTGCCGGCGGGGGTCGAGGCGGGGGTGGATGGGATGGTGCTGGCGTTCGACTGACTCGCCGCACTTGGCATTCGGCATCGCGGACAGGCATGCTCGCCGCCTGATCACCCGGAGCCCCCCATGGATACGCTGGCCACCGCCACCCAGGTTCGCCACCCGCTGGACCCGATGACCGAAGCCGAGATCGCCGCGACCCAGGCGCTGGTCAGTGGGCACGTCAGCTTTGCCGCGTCGATGCGCTTCACCCTGGTGGAGCTGCGCGAGCTGACGAAGGCCGCCGTGCTGGCGTTCCAGCCCGGACAGGCGGTGGTGCGCGGCAGCCGGGTGGTGCTGCTGGACACCGCGACCGGGGCGATCGTCGAGGTGCTGGTCGACCTGACCGCCGGGCGGGTCGCGACCTGGCAGGTGTCGGACACGCTGGGGCAGCCGCCGATCATCCTGGACGAGTTCATGAAGCTCGACCGGATCGTGAAATCGGACGCCAGGTGGGTCGCGGCGGTGAAGCGGCGCGGCATCACCGAGGCCGATCTGACGCTGGTCCAGGTGGATCCGTTCTCGGCGGGGGATTTCGGCTATCCCGAGGAGCGCGGGAAGCGCCTGGTGCGCGCGGTCGCCTATTGGCGCGGTGAGGCGCGGGACAATGGCTATGCCCATCCGATCGAGGGCGTGGTCGCCGTGGTCGATTTGATCGGCGAGGCGATCCTGACCCTGGTCGATGATCCCGTGGCCATTCCGGTGCCCAGGATCAAGCGCGGCTACGCGCCCGAGCACCTGCCGCCGATGCGCACCGACCTCAAGCCGCTGTCGATCGTCCAGCCAGAGGGGCCGAGCTTCAGCGTCGATGGCTGGGACGTGACCTGGCAGAACTGGCGCTTCCGGGTGGGCTTCACGCCGCGCGAGGGGTTGGTGCTGCACCGGCTTTCGCTGAGTGATCAGGGGGTTGCGCGGCCGATCATCCATCGCGCTTCGATTGCCGAGATGGTGGTGCCCTATGCCGACCCCACCACCAACCATTACTGGAAGAACGCGTTCGACGTCGGAGAATATGGTTTAGGAAAGCTGGCCAATTCGCTGGAATTGGGCTGCGATTGCCTCGGCACCATCCATTATTTCGACATCCCGGCGGCCGATGACCATGGCGCGCCGTTCCTGATGATCAATGCTGTCTGTATGCATGAGGAAGATTACGGAGCACTCTGGAAGCACTATGAGTTCCGCAACGAGGTGCGCGAAGTCCGGCGCTCCCGCCGGTTGGTGATCAGCTTCTTCGCCACGGTGGGGAATTACGATTACGGCTTCTATTGGTATCTCTACCAGGACGGCACCATCCAGCTCGAAGCCAAGCTGACCGGCATCATCCAGACCGCGGCGGTACTGCCAGGCGAGCCATATCAATGGGGTGGCATGATCGGTGAAGGTCTTGGTGGACCAACGCACCAGCATTTCTTCTGCGCCCGGCTGCACATGAGCGTGGACGGCGAGGGCAACACGGTCAGCGAGCACGAATTCGTGCCGCGCCCCTGGGGCCGCGACAATCCCCATGGCAACGTCTTCGATACCACCAGCCGGGTGTTTTCGCGCGAACGAGACGCGGCGCGCGAGGCCGAGGGACGGACCGGGCGATACTGGAAAATCTCCAATCCAAACAAGAAGAACGTGGTCGGCAATGCGCCGGCGTACAAGCTGGCGGTGCAGGCTTCGCCGCTGCTGCTGGCCCAGGAAGGCAGCGCGATCCGGGGCAGGGCGGGTTTCGCCACCAAGCATGTCTGGGTGACCGCCTATGACCCCGCCGAGCGCTTCCCGGCCGGCGAGTTCCCCAACCAGCATCCCGGCGGCGACGGGTTGCCGGCCTGGATCCAGGCGAACCGGAACATCGAGAACGCCGATATCGTGATCTGGCACAATTTCGGCCACACCCACGTCTGCAAGCCCGAGGACATGCCGATCATGCCGGTGGAGTATGCCGGGTTCATGCTGAAGCCCAATGGCTTCCTGTCGGCCAATCCGGCGATGGATCTGCCGCGCGATACTGAGGGTAAGGCGACAGCCTCATGCTGCGAATAACGATTGGAGGGCAGGTCATTGGAACAAGGCATTAT
>CAXNGD010000035.1:0-13062 GCA_964201575.1 Acetobacterales bacterium
CGGCGGCGTTCGCTCCCAAACTTGAATCCGCCTTCTTTTTTTCAAAAAAGAACGCCTTCAAATCCCGCCATTCACATCAATCGTCGTGCACGTCACAAAACTGGCGTCATCGCTCGCCAGGAACGCCACCACCGAGGCGATCTCCTCCGGCTCGCCAATCCGCCCCAGCGCGCTGGAGAGCGCCCGCTTGCGCGCGCCCTGCGGCACCTGCGCCCCCATCGCGGTATCGATCAGCCCCGGCGCGATCGCGTTCACCCGGATGCCGTACTGGCCAAGCTGCCGCCCCATGCTCTTGGTCATGTTGATCACCGCCGCCTTGGACGCGCCGTACTCCACCGAGGTGCTGCCCATCTGCCCGGCCAGCGAGGCCGTGGCGATGATCGACCCACCCTGCTTCTCGGCAATCAGCCGCTTGGCCACCCATTGCGCGGCGAAATACGGCGCCCGCAAATTGATCGCCAGCACGTCGTCGAACTGTGAAACGGGCACATCGAGAAAACTGTCCGACGCCCGATAGATCCCGGCATTGTTGAACAGCACCCGGATCAATCCCTGCTCCGCCTCGATGCGCGCCAGCGTCTCGGCCATGCGGTCCAGGTCGGTGATGTCGCACTGGTAGTACGGCCAGTTGCCGCTGCTCTCGGCACCGATATCGATGCCCACCGCCAGATACCCCTCCTGCGCCAGGCGCCGGCAGCTGGCAGCCCCGATGCGGCCATTGGACCCCGTGATGACGGCAACTTTGGTCATGGTGTTTCCCCATTCTTGTGGGCAGCATGCTCGCGCAATCCGTGGCATCGCCACAAGGGCCACGATGCTGACCGCCGTGCCGCGACGTCGCTGGCGGACCACCCGACGATGGAGACCCGCCTTGGCACTCACCCCCGGCCAGCCCTTCAGCAACCTCCAGCCCTATTTGGCCGTCACCTTCGTCACGCCGGGCGGCGGCACCGGGATCTTCCCGGGCAACCGTGCCGTCGGCAACATGATCGGCTTCCTCTACGGATTCGCCGGCAACTATGCGCCCGGCAGCACCTACGCGGCCAAAGACCAGCTTATCGAAATCGCCAATGACGACACCACCTTCCAACTCATCGGCACCACCTATGGCGGAGACGGCCAAGACAACTACGCCATTCCCGATCTCCAGGGCCGCGCCATCCTCGGCGAGGGCAGCGGTCCCGGGCTGTCGAGCTATTTGCTCGGTGGCGTCAGGGGCACCGCAACTGTCAGCCTCACTCTGACCGAGATCCCGCCCGGCGCCACCCCGACCGGTGGCGGCGGCCAGCCCTTCCTCACCATCCAGCCCTCCCTGCCGCTGAAGCGGCTGATCTGCGTCAGCGGCGTGTTCCCCTCCAACTTCGGCACCGGCGACGGCTCGGCCACCTTCATCGGCCAGGTCGCAACCTTCGCCGGCAACTTCGTCCCGGGCGGCTGGATGGAGGCGGCCGGTCAGACCCTGACGATCCAAAGCAATACCGCGCTGTTCGCCATTCTCGGCACCACCTATGGCGGCAACGGCACCAGCAACTTCAAGCTCCCGGACCTGCGCAGCCGGGTCTCGGTCGGTGCCGACAACAACCAGCCGCTCGGCAGCATCTTTGGCCAGGAGGCGGTGACCCTGGCCCTCGGCGACCTGCCGCCGCCCACCGGCTCGGACCAGCCGGTCAACAACGTCCAGCCCTCGCTCGCCCTGAACTACATCATCTGCACCAGCGGTATCTTCCCGCTGCCCAGCAGCGGCCAAAGCCTTGACTCCGACATCGCCACGCTCGGGCAAATCGCCGAGTTCGCCGGCAATTACGCGCCCGTAGGCTGGGCGCTGTGCGACGGTGCGGTGCTGTCACTGGGCGACAATCCCGCCCTGTTCTCCATCCTGGGCAACACCTATGGCGGGGACGGCATTTCCTCCTTCGCCCTGCCCGACCTGCGCGGCCGCACCCTGGTCGGCGCCGGCACCGGCTTCGGCTCCACGTTTCAAGTCGGTGATGCCGGCGGCAATGCAGCCACCACCCTGGGCCTGGTCAATGTGCCGCCGTGCTTTGTCGCCGGCACCCGTATCCTGACCGCGCGCGGTGAGGTCGCTGTCCAGGCCTTGACCGAAGCGGACCACGCCTTCGTCCTGACCGGCGCCGGGCTGCGCCGGGTCCGCTGGATCGGCCATCGGCGCATCGCACTCGCCGGCCATCCCCGCCCCTGGGACGTCCATCCCGTCCGCGTGGCCGCCGGGGCCTTCGCCCCCGGCACGCCGCATGACGATCTATGGCTCAGCCCGGACCATGCCGTGTTCTTTCCCGCCACCGGCGGCGTGGCGACGATGCTGGTGCCGATCCGCTACCTGATCAACGGCGCGACCATCGTGCAGGAAGCCGTCGGCACCGTGACCTACTATCACGTCGAACTCGCCGCCCCCGACGGTGCTGCCGCGCATGACGTGCTGCTGGCCCAGGGCCTGCCGGCCGAGAGCTACCTGGACACCGGCAACCGCGGCGCCTTCGACAACGCCGATGGCCCCGTCATGCTGCACGCCGATTTCGCGCCCGGCCAGATTCGAGCCACGCCTTGCGCCCGGATGATACTGGACGGGCCGGACCTGACGCGCATCCGCGCCGCCCTGCTCGCCCGCGCCCAGCAGTTGGGCCATGCCCGCACCAACGACCCCGGCCTGTACCTGCTGGCCGACGGCGTCATCATCCGCCCGGAGCGCAACGGCGACACCTATCGCTTCGCGCTGCCTCGGGGTGCCAGCGCCCTGCGCCTATGGTCGCGCCGCGGCGTGCCGGCCCATGTCCGCGCCGATTCGTCGGACACCCGCGCCGTCGGCGTGGCAGTGCGGGCGATCGCGCTGGATGGCCGGCGCGTTGCGCTTGACTCGCCCGCCCTGTCGGATGGCTGGTACGGCCCAGAAGCCGAGTGGCGCTGGACCACCGGCAATGCCGGGCTGGACCCCGCCGGCGCCCGCGTGCTCGACCTCGCCCTGGCCCCGATGGTTGCCTACTGGGAGACCGTCACCGCACGCGCCGCCTGACGCCTCTCAGGCGATCCGCAGAACCACCACAAGCGCGGAGACGGTGAACACCGACGCAATCGTGGACAACAGGATCGTCGCCGAGGCTCCGGCCACGAAGCGGTCGTATTCCTTCGCCAGCACGAAGCAGTTCGCCGCACTCGGCAACGCCGCCAGCAACAGCGCCGACTTCGCCCACATGCTGTCCATGCCGGGATAGAAGGCGAGCAGCCCCAGCGCCAGCACTGGCTGCAGCACCACCTTGCCGAGTGTGGCTAGCCCGACCTCGCCCCAGTCCTTCGGAAATCCCTGGTCGCTGAGGAAATGCCCGATCGCAAACAGCGCACACGGCCCCGCCGCCCCGGCCAACAGGTCGAGAAACCGCTGCACCGGGTCCGGCACCGGAATGGCCAGGCTGGAGACCAGCATCCCCAGCACCACCGCCTGCATGATCGGACTGCGCCCGACCGCTCCGGCCACCCGCGTCAGCGCCGCCAGCCGCGAGGCCGGTGGATTGGCGCCGCCGAACTCGGCAATCACCAGCGCCAGCGTCAACAACCCCGCCGCCCCCAGCACCACCGCCAGCGTCGCCGGCAACGCCCCCTGCGGCCCGAACGCGGCGATGCACAGCGGAATGCCCATGTAGCCCACATTGCCGAACGAGGCCGCCAGGCCATGCAGGCTCATATGCGCAAGCCCCGCCCCGGCCACCACCCGTGCGACGATCATCCCGATCACATAGGTCGCCAGCATCGAGCCGCCGAACACCACGGCGAAATCCAGGTTGACGATCTCCCCCAGCTTCACCTTCGCCAGCGCGCCAAACAACATCGCCGGCAATGCGAACCAGGTGACAAACCCGTTCAGTGCCGTTGTCCCATGCGCCCCCAACAGCCGCAGCCGCCCGCCGAGCCAGCCGATGCCGACCAGCGCGAAGACCGGAAACGCAACCGTCAGGATCGCCTGCATCGCAGCCTCAGTCTTGGGGCCGGGCCGGCATCACCAGCTGCGTCTGGGTCACGATCGCCACCAGCCGGCCATCCGGACGGGTGATCCGCGTCTGCCAGATCATCGTCGTCCGTCCGCGATGGATCGGCGTCGCCTCCCCGGTCAGCACCATGCCAGTCGGCCCGGCCGCGATGAAGTTGGTCTTGCTCTCCATCGTCGTGGTGTCCGCGCCATCAGGCAGGTTCACCATCGTCCCGATCGCCCCCAGCGTATCGGCAAACGCCATCAGCGCCCCGCCATGGATGACCCCGCCGCCATTGGTCAGCTCCTGCGCACCACCAGCGTGCCGACGATGCGATCCAGCTCCGTCACCGTCAGTTCCACACCCATCAGCCGGGCGAATCCCGGCAAGCGGCCCTTGAGGCGAATGGCAGTCATGCGAACACTCCGGCAATGATGGCATCGCGCCACGATGGGCTTGCATCATACGCGACTGCCGCTAGGCTTGGCCCAGATGCAGGTGGCCCGCAAGGGCTGAAACGGGAACGCGACCGGCGGGGCATGCCCTGTCGCAGCTCGGCTGCCCTCGCAACTGTTGGCGGTGAGCCGGGTCCAAATTGCCATTGCCCCTCCTGTGGGAGGCGTGAGAAGGCGGACCCGGCGCAGGAGCATCCGCTCCTCTCACCGTGAGCCAGGAGACCGGCCGGCATCGAAACTGTGCGCGCGCAGCGGACGAGGTGAACCGATGCAGCGGGAGAAAGACCCGTAGGCGACAGCCGTCCCTGTACCGGACGCCCCTTTTCCCGGGGCGCCCCGCCTGGAGGCTTGTATGCGTCGACTTCTTTTGGCCACGGTGCTGAGCACCGCGGCTCTCTCTACCCAATCCTTCGCTCAAGGCACCACCCTGCCCGAAAGCGTGGTCACCGCCACCCGCATCCCCACCCTGGTCGACCGCATCCCGGCGGGTGTCACGGTGATCGACCGCGCCACCATCGAAGCGCGCGGCTACACCACCCTGGTCGAGGCGCTGTCCGCCGTTCCCGGGATGCGCATCGTCCAGTCCGGCGGCCCCGGCGGCAATGCCAGTGCCTTCACCCGCGGCACCAACTCCAACCACACCCTGGTCCTGCGCGACGGCATTCCGATCAACGACCCCTCCGACCCCGGCGGGCTGTTCAACTTCGGCGTCGACACCCTGGCCGATGTCGAGCGCATCGAGATCGTCCGCGGCCCGATGTCCGGCATCTACGGCTCCGGCGCCATCGGCGGCGTGGTCAACCTGAACAGCCGCCGTGGCAAGGGCCCCGCCCAAGGCACCGCCAGCATCGCCGGCGGCCTACCTGCTGCCGCCCAGGGTTCCGCCGGCCTGTCCGGCAGCATCGGCCGCTTCGACTACAACCTTCAGGCCGAGGCCCGCGCCGAACGCGGATTCAACAACACCCCCCGCCGGATGAGCGTCAATCGTGGCGAGCGCGACGGCTACGAGGGCGCCACTGGCTCGCTCGAACTCGGCCTCTCGCCCACCGACAACATTCGCGTCTTCACCCGCCTGCGCGCCCGCACCGCCCGCTTCGGCCTGGACGATACCGGCTTCCCGGCCTTTGACAGCCGCCGCTACAACGGTAGGGACCAGAACGTCCAGGCCCGGATCGGCGCCACCGGCCTGTTCTTCGACGGCGTGCTGGAATCCACCGTCGTGCTCTCGCACACCCGCTCCTTCCGCCACTACATCCAGAATCTCGAAGCCGCCGACCCCAACCAGGCTGCCTCCAACTCGCGCTTTCGCGGCGAACGCTCCATCCTGCAATGGAACAACACCGTGCGCCTGCCGGATATGGGACCGGCCACTGATTCGTCGCTGCGCTTCGGCCTGGAGCACATCGCCGACTCCGCCCGCACCTCGCTGGACCTCTCCTCGTTCGGCTTCCGCAATTCCGTCCGGGCCTCGGCCAACAGCACCGCAGGGAATGCCGGGTTCCAGACCACCCTGTTCAACCGCCTGACGCTCTCCGCCGATCTGCGCCATCAATCGGTCCGCTATGGCGGAGCGGCCACCACCTGGCGCACCGGCGCCGTGCTGGCGGTGCCCGAGGCATGGTCCCGGCTGAAGCTGGCCTACGGCACCGCCTTCAAGACACCCTCGCTGTTCGACCTCTTCGGCATCGACAATTTCGGCTACACTGGCAACCCCAATCTGCGCCCCGAGCGCAGCACCGGTTGGGAAGCCGGCTGGGCCGTCGACATCCCCGGCCTCGGCCGGCCCAACCTGGCCACGATCGACGTCACCTACTTCGACAACCGCATCAACAACCTGATCACCACCGAGTTCAACTCCAGCTTCACCGCCTCCACCACGCGCAACGTCGCCCGCGCCCGCAGCCACGGCGTGGAAGCCAGCCTGACCCTGCGTCCCGCATCCTGGGCCGAGGCCATCCTGACCTATACTTACACCGAAGCCCGCGACCAGCAGACCCGCACCCGCCTGCTGCGCCGGCCACAGAACCAGGGCTCGGCCAGCCTGCGGATCACCCCCCTGCCCGGCCTGACCATTGCCCCCGAGCTGGTCTGGTCCGGGCCATTCCGTGACTTCCTCATCGACGATAACGGCTTCCCGGTCGGCGCCGGACGCGCCAGGCCCGGCTTGATCGCCAACATCTCGGCCAGCTACGCGATCACGCCAACGCTCACTGCCTTCCTGGACGGCCGCAACATCGGTGGCTCGCGCTTCGAGGCCGCGAACGGGTTCCAGACGCCGGGGACGCGGGTTTTGGCGGGGGTGAGGGCAAAGTTCTAAGGAAAGGCCAGGGGCTTTGCCCCTGGACCCCCCCAAAGGCAATGCCTTTGGAAACCAATACCTAAGGTATGGGGTCTGGGGCCGCCGGCCCCAGCGGGTTGAGGGCAGAGCCCTCACCTTGTCTTCCTCGCGAACGCCTAAAGCATCAGGCAGGTTTCATCGAACCAGAAACGTGGGCCCCGTGGCTTCTCCGCAGCGGGATCGCCATGGCCGAGATTGACCAGGAAGTTCGATTTCCAGCCGCGATCGGACAGGAACTCAGCGTCCACCTTGGCATTGTCGAAGCCGGACATCGGGCCGAGGCCGAAGCCCAGCGCCCGGGCGGCGAGCATGAAATAGGCGCCCTGGAGGGTGCCGTTGCGGAAGGCGGTTTCCTGGGCCAGCTCGGGGTTGGAGGTGAACCAGGGCTTGGCGTCGGTGTGCGGGAACAGTCGTGAGAGGTAGTCGTAGAATTTCGGGTCATAGGCCACGATGACGGTGACCGGGGCGAGCATGGTCTTTTGCAGGTTGCCCGAGGACAGCGCCGGGCGGAGGCGTTCCTTGGCCGATTGGGTGCGCAGGAAAAGGAAGCGCGCCGGCGAGGCATTGGCCGAGGTGGGGCCCCATTTCATCAGGTCGAAGATCGCCCGCAGGTCGTCATCGCTCACCGCCGCCCCGGTGAAGCCGTACTGCGTCCGGGCTGAGCGGAAGAGCTGGTCCAGGGCGGCGTCGTTCAGCGGGGTTCCGACCGTGGGCAGCACGGGTTCCGGGGGGGCGGTGACGACGGCTTCGGTGACGGGTGCGGTCGGCTCGGGGATCGCGGCCGGGTCGGCGGGTTTCGCGACGTCGGAGGGCATCAGAACATGACCTGCTCGACGCGGACGACCTCCGGCACGTAATGCTTCAGCATGTTCTCGATGCCGTGCTTCAGCGTGGCCGAGGAGGACGGGCAGCCGCTGCAGGCGCCTTGCATGTGCAGCCGCACCACGCCGTCACGAAAACCGCGGAAGACGATGTCGCCGCCGTCGCTGGCCACTGCCGGGCGGACGCGGGTGTCGAGCAGTTCCTTGATCTGGGCGACGATCTCGGCGTCGGCGGGCTCGACATCCTCGCCCAGGTCGTCGACGTCGGTTTCGACCACCGGACGGCCGGCGACGAAATGCTCCATGATCGCGCCGAGCACCTGGGGCTTGAGCGACTGCCAGGCCAGGGCGTCGGTCTTGGTCACGGTGATGAAGTCGCCGCCCAGAAAGACGCGGGAGACGCCGGGCAGGGCGAAGATCGCGCTGGCCAGTGGGCTGCGATCGGCGGCCTCGGCGCTGGCGAAGTCCGCGGTCCGGGTGCCCATGACATCGCGGCCCGGCAGGAACTTCAGCGTGGCGGGGTTCGGCGTGCCTTCGGTCTCGATGAACATGTGATCACCTCTGCGGGCCCGGCGGCAGCAAGATGCACCGGGCGGTTGCGGCAAAACTGGACTTGGTCGGTCCTGTTGCCCTTACATCGTCCGAACACCCCCTGTTGGCAAGTGCTGACGACGTCAGAGAAAGGAACTCCGCCCATGACCGATGCCGAGCGTCTCGTGCGTGCCTATTACGCCGCCTTCAACAGCGGCGACCGGTCCGGGTTCCTGGCGCTGCTGACCGAGGATGTCGTGCACGGGATCAGCCAGGGCGGCAGTGAGACCGGGCGCGATCGCTTTGGTGCGTTCATGGCGCATATGGACCGGTGTTATCGCGAGCAGATCACCGATCTCGTGGTCATGACGGACGGGACCGGCACCCGCGCGGCGGCGGAATTCACGGTGCATGGCGCGTATATCGGCACCGATCCCGGCGTGCCCGCGGGGACCCCGTCGGCGCGAGGCCAGACGTATTCATTGCCGGCGGGGGCGTTCTTCAGCCTGCGCGATGGCCGGGTGGCGCGGATTGCCAACCACTACAATCTCGGCGACTGGGTTCGGCAGGTTGGGGGATGAGGGCGGGGTCAGGCATGGCCGGCCACCGGCATGGCGTTGGCGTTCAGGGTGCGGATCACCGCGGCGAGCAGCCGCAGGGCGTCCGGGCCGCCGCGATCGTCCAGCGAGCCGGTCTCCATCTCCTCGGCCAGGGTTTCGGCCTGGTGGGCGATGGTGTCGGCCGCCTTGGCCAGGGCGGCATGGGAGAGGGCGAGCTGGGTGCCCTCGGTCAGGAAGTTCCAGTCAGTGGGCATTAATATGTGCTCGCACGCGCCGTTCTGGCGGGTTGCAGCCGCGGATGTGGGCAGCGCGGTCTCGGGCGGGAGTTTGCCTGGGTAAGGTTAACGGGGGTTTGAGAGGGTGGGAGAATTGGGTGTTGGGCGGCTGGTGATGTAATTTGATGGAATATTTTGATATCGTAACATTTTGCGCGTCCGTCTGACGGAAAGGTCAGGCGGGCTTTTTGGTGCGCGGGGGGTCTGGGTAAAGGACGAAGCGGGGTTTGCGCTAGGGGTAGATGGGCTGGGGGGTGGGTTTGGGGCGGCTGGGTTGGGCGGGGCGGGGTTGCGCGGGTTTGGGTTCGCGCGGGGGCAGGCGGAGTTTGGGGGGGAGGTCGGCGCCGAGGAGGCGGCAGAGGGGGCGTAGGATCCGGCCCAGGGGCTTGAGGGCTTCGGGCGGCGCGCTGGCGATGAGGGCCAGGGTGGCGGGGTCGTTGAGGAGGAACTGGAGCTGGGAGGCGTGGCCGCCGGCGTGCTGGCCGAAGGTGGTGAGGAACCAGGCGCGGCGGGAGGGGAATTTGTAGGATGGCGGGCCGGCTTTGCGGCCGTCTTCCGCCGTGCGGGGACGGGGCGCGCGCTGGCGCGGGAGGCGACCGGCGGCGAGGATGGCCAGCAGGGTGGCGAGGCGGCGGCGGGCGCGGCCGAGGTGGTTGTGCAGGCGGGCGGCGAGATCGCCGAGGATGAAGGCGCGGCCGAAGACGAGTTGGGCGATGGACGCAAGTATCCCCTCAAGGCGCTGGGCCAGCTCGACCGGCGCAAGCGCGGGGGCTGGGTGTGGGGGGAGGGGATATGTGTTCATGGTATGTTCTTGACATATCCGACGGAGCGGTGCAAGGGTTTTTTTGAAGGATTTGAGAATGGTTGCCAGTGCGGCGTTCGGCGAATTCTTGCGCGAGATGCTGGCGCCGGTGGCGGCGGCTGGCGCTGGCAGCGGCAAGAAGGGTTGCGGCGGGGCGGTAGCGGCCGGCGGGGATTTATGCCAATCGGCCAAATCAACGACTCGCTCGTAGCATCAAGGGGAAGAAAGCGCTTCTTTTTGAAAAAAAAGCAAAAACTTTTTATCCATTAGTTTCGCGGGTTGTTATCATTTGCCCGGCCAACGGATAAAAGTTTTTTGGTTCTTTTTCCAAAAAAAACTCTTTTTTGTTTCTGCTTTAGACGATCGGTAGGGCGGCTGATTGGCCCAAGCCGGTTGACACCGCCTTGCCCACGGCCGTCGGTGTGGGTTGTTGCGGCGGCGTCGGGTCATGCAAATATCACAAACAAGACGTGCGTGATCGGGCACATGGGCGGCAGGAACCGTGCCTGCCACCGCATGAGACAAGGGAGCCCTGTCATGGACACGCCACACGATCCGCGCATTCCCGCCGAAGACGCCCACAAGCTGGATGCCGGCGAGCATATCGGCTCGAACCCCTCGACCGAGCCGATATGGGCGAGATCATCGCCCGCCGCTTCTCGCGCCGCGATGCGATGCGCGGGCTGTTCGCCGCCGGTGCCGCCACGGCGCTGGGCGGCGTGGCCGCGGGGGATGCTGAGGCGGCCGGTCCGTCCAGCCTCGGCTTCAGCGAAATCGCCCACAGCTACGACGCCACCCATCATGTGCCCGAGGGCTACGAGGTCCAGATCCTGGCCCGCTGGGGCGATCCGATCATGGCCGGCGCGCCGGCCTTCGACGTGAACAACCAGAGTACCGCCGCGCAGGCGATGCAGCTCGGCTACAACTGCGATTATCTCGACTACAAGCCGTTGCCCCAGGGCTCGAACAATTCCACCCACGGGTTGCTGGTGGTAAACCAGGAATACACCAATACCAACCTGATGTTCGCCGGCATCGGCGAAGGGCGGGCGGCGGCGCAGCGGTCGAACCAGGCGCAGGTCGCCATCGAGATGGCGGCGCATGGCGTGGCGGTGGTCGAGATCCGCAAGGCCGATGGGCAGTGGACGCTGGTTGCCGACAGCAAGCTGGGGCGGCGGCTGCATGCCGGCACGCCGATGACCGTCTCCGGCCCCGCTTCGGGCCATGATCTGTTGAAGACCAGCACCGATGCCACCGGGCGGGCGGTCCTGGGCACGCTCAACAACTGTGCTGGCGGCCACACGCCGTGGGGCACGGTGCTGACCGCCGAGGAGAACTTCAACATGTATTTCGCCGGCGACAGCAGCAAGCTGGCGCATGCGGACATGTACAAGCGCTATGGCATCGGGCCGGCCAGCGCCTATGGCTGGTCGAAGTTTGTTGACCGGTTCGACCTTGCCAAGGAGCCGAACGAGCCGCACCGCTTCGGCTGGGTCGTTGAGTTCGACCCGTACGATCCCGCCTCGGTGCCGGTGAAGCGCACCGCGCTGGGGCGGTTCAAGCATGAGGGCTGCCACCACGGCACCGCCGCCGACGGGCGGGTGGTGATCTACATGGGCGATGATGAGCGCTTCGACTATGTCTACAAGTTCATCACCGCCCGGCCCTGGAACCCGACCGACCGGGCGGCCAACCGCGATCTGTTGGACGCCGGCACGCTCTACGTTGCCCGGTTCGACGAGGACGGCAAGGTGGTCTGGATGCCGCTGGTGCATGGCCAGGGGCCGCTGGTGGAGGCCAACGGGTTCAGCAGCCAGGCCGATGTGGCGATCTTCACCCGCAAGGCCGCCGACCTGTTGAAGGCAACGCCGATGGACCGGCCGGAGGATGTCGAGCCCAACCCGGTCACCGGCAGCGTCTATGTGCTGTTGACCAACAACACCAGCCGCACCGCCCAGCAGGCCGGCGGCGCCAACCCGCGGCCCCGCAACGCGCATGGCCACATCGTGGAGATCATCAACCGGGACCGCGACCATGGTGCCCTGGAAGGCAATTGGGGCATCTTCCTGGCGGCCGGGCGGCCGGGCATCGATGCCGGCGCGATCTATCATCGCGCGACTTCGGCCAATGGCTGGCTGTCCTGTCCGGACAATGTGGCCTTCGACAGCAAGGGGCGGACATACATCGCCACCGATGGCGCGCCGACGGCGGCGGGGATTGCCGATGGCGTCTATATCGCCGATGTCGCGGGAACCGGGCGGGCGCTGACCAAGCTGTTCTTCCAGGCGCCGGCGGGGGCGGAGGTGTGCGGGCCGCTGCTGACGCCGGATGACCAGACGATGTTCCTGGCGATCCAGCATCCCGGCGAGGAACGGGGGTCAACGTTCGAGAAGCCGTCGACGCGCTGGCCGGACTTCAAGGAGGGCATGCCGCCGCGGCCATCGGTGATCGCGGTGGTGAAGAAGGGCGGCGGGGTGATCGGCAGCTAGAGCGAAACTCCGCCGCCTATGAGCTCAGCTTTCGCTCTGGCTTCTGGATCAAGAACGCAAACTCTCCGATCGGGCGTTTCCGCCTGATCGGGTGTTGTTCTAGTCGAGCCAGCGATAGCGTTCGAGGTTGAAACGGTTGTTGGCGTCGAATTCGATGCCTTCCTGCTTCAGCAGGCGTTGTTGGGTGGCATCGCCACCGTTGCGGGACAGGGAATAGGATACCTCGCCCTTGGCGTTGACGACGCGGTGGCAGGGGATGGTGATGGCGGGGTCGAGGTTTTGCAGGATGTGGCCGACCAGGCGGGCGCGGCGCGGCAGGCCGGCCATGGCGGCGACCTGGCCGTAGGTGGGGACCCAGCCCTTGGGGATGCGGCGGATCACGGCACAGATGGCGGCGATGGTGGCGTCGCCGGGGGGCGGGGTGGGGCGGGGCATGGTGGCTCCCCGAGCGGGTGAATTGACGGGCATAGCTTAGCACAAGGTCGATTTGCCCTTCACCGAGGCTTTGAGATTGACCGGGCGCAGGACGGGTTGGGCACGCGGCCGTATGAAGCGGTGTTCATCGCCGGGACGGCGCGGAATGTTTCTCGCCGGGACGGCGCGGACGGTGATTGCGCGCAACTCGACGCCGTTCTTGAGGTTGGAAGTTTTTGGTTCTTTTTTTCAAAAAAGAAGGCTCTGTTCTCGAATCGTATGTGCTCTGTAGAATCCGGTCAAACGCCCTGTTTGGAGCGCATCGATGGACGACGCGATTTTCCGTAACTGGCTGTCTGGCCTGGACACGTTGACGGCGGCGCAGCGTGAAGAGGTTCTG
>CAXNGD010000036.1:0-12916 GCA_964201575.1 Acetobacterales bacterium
CGCCTCCAACCGCATCCTCGCGCGCACCACCCCGCACATGCTGGGACAGGTCGACGGCATCACCGTCGACGCCCTCTCAACCGTGCTGACCGGCTTCCCGCTGCTCCACGCCTGACCCCCGCCTCAGGCGGCGTAAAACCCGCCATCGATCACGTGGCTGGCACCGGTCATGAACGATGCGCGGTCGGAGAGCATCCACACCACCCCCTCGGCAATCTCCTCCGCCGTGCCCATCCGCCCCATCGGCACCTTAGCCATCATCGCCTCCAGCCGTGTCTCAACCGCCGCCGCCGTCATCGGGCTGGTGACATAGCCAGGGTTCACACAATTCACCCGGATATTGTCCTTGGCATACTCCATCGCCGCCGTCTTGGTGATGCCCACCACCCCATGCTTGGCCGCCACATAATGCGACCCCATCGGCAACCCGATCAGCCCCGCCACCGACGCCGTGTTGACGATCGCGCCCCCGCCCTGCGACAGCATCTGCACCAGCTCATGCTTCATGCACAAAAACACCCCGGTCAGATTGATCGCCAGCATCGCATCGAAACTCGCCTGCGATAGCTCATGCACCCGCTGCGCCCCCGGCCCCACCGAGGCCCCGCCAACGCCCGCATTGTTGAACGCACAATCCACCCGCCCAAACGCCGCCACCGTCCGCGCCACCATCGCCTGCACATCGGCCTCGCGGGTCACATCCCCCCCAATGGCAATCGCCTGCCCACCCGCCGCATTGATCAACGCCACCGTCCCCGCCGCACTCTCCTCCGTGCGGTCCGCCACTGCCACCCGAGCCCCCTCGCGCGCCATCGCCAATGCCGTCGCCCGCCCGATCCCCGAAGCCCCGCCCGTGACCAGTGCCGCCTTGCCGCTTAGTATGCCCATGGTGATCTCCCCAAAGTAAGCGCGTTCTTTTTTGAAAAAAAGAACCAAAAAACTTTTATCACTTGGGCCCGACCCAATCGGACAAAGTCTTTTTGCTTCTTTTTCTTCAGAAAAAGAAGACTTCCTGTCTACGCCGCGTAGTACCCGCCATCGATCACATGGCTCGCCCCGGTCATGAAGCTCGCCTTGTCCGACAGCATCCACACCACCGCCTCGGCAATCTCGTCCGCCACCCCCAGCCGCCCCATCGGCACCTTCGCCATCAGCATCTCATACCGCTCGGCCATCGTCGGATCCGTCATCGGCGTCTTGATGTAGCCAGGGTTCACGCAGTTCACCCGGATATTGTCGCGGGCATACTCCATCGCCGCCGTCTTGGTGACGCCCACCACCCCATGCTTCGCCGCCACATAATTGCTCGCCGACGGCAACCCGATCAGCCCGGCGATCGACGCCGTATTGACAATACTCCCCCCACCTTGGGCCAGCATCTGCACCAGCTCATGCTTCATGCACAGGAATACCCCCGTCAGGTTCACCGCCAGCATGTCGTCAAAGCTCTGCTGGCTCATCTCATGCGTCCGCTGCCCGGTCGGCCCCACGTTGCGCGGCGAAATCCCGGCATTGTTGAACGCGCAGTCCAGCCGCCCAAACGCCGCCACCGTGCGCGCCACCATCGCTTGCACATCGGCCTCGCGCGCCACATTCCCGCCAATGGCAATCGCCTGCCCACCCCCGGCATTGATCAGCGCCACCGTCCCCGCCGCACTCTCCTCGGTCAGGTCCGACACCGCCACCCGCGCCCCCTCGCGCGCCATGATCAACGCCGTCGCCCGCCCGATGCCCGAGGCCCCGCCCGTCACCAACGCACTCTTGCCCGCCAGAATTCCCGCCATGATCATTCCCTCCTAAACCGCCCAACCGCGTCGCAAAGCCACCGCCATCGTCTCGATCAACGCCCCGGATGCCCGGATCAACTTGCCCATCGTCAGGAACCCATGCATCTGGTCGTTGTAGTGCAGGTGCGTCACCGCAACCCCCTCCCGATCCAGCCGCCTGGCATACTCCACCGCCTCGTCGCACAGCGGATCATGCGAACACGTCACCACCATTGCCGGCGCCACCCCCATCAGCGACGCCGTCCGCAACGGCGAAGCCCGCCAATCCGCGACATCCCCCGGTGATGGCAAATAATGCTCGATGAACCACTTCATCGTCGACGCCACCAGCGGATACCCCTCGGTAATCCGCTGATAGCTCTCATGCCCCATCCCCATATCCACCACGGGATAGATCAACAGCTGAAACGCCACCGGGGCCAGATACCCATCCCGCGCCATCAGCGCCATCACCGCGGCAATATTCCCCCCCGCACTATCGCCCCCCACCGCCGCCCGCGCCGGATCAATCCCAAGTGCCGCCGCATTGGCCAGGATCCACCGCGTCGCCGCCGCCGAATCCGAAATCGCCCCCGGGAACTTCACCTCCGGCGCTAGCCGGTAATCCACCGCCACCACACAGCACCCGGCCGCATTGGCAATCGCCCGGCACGCCTGGTCATGGCTCTCCAGATCGCCCAACACCCAGCCGCCGCCATGGTAATACACCAGCACCGGCAACACCGCCCCCGCCGCCGAGCCCATCGCCCGATACAGCCGCAGCCTGACCGGCCCGTTCGGCCCCGGCGCCTCCAGGTCGCGAACCTCGGCCACCTCCGCCGGCTCCGGCTGCATCACCGTCCGCCCCGCGGCAAAGAAAGCCCGCGCCTCATCTGGCGTCAGCGAGTTGAACGCCGGCCGCCCCCCCGCCTTCATCAGCTCAAGCACACGTTGGGCATCGGGATCGAGGATCATCGGCTCTCTCATTGCTTGGACGGACGCTTGCAGCAGCATCCTCGCGCCATCAGGCGCGGTCAACCCAGAGCGCCATCAGGCGCGGTCAACCCAGCGCCCCCAATAGAGCGACCCAAGCATCACCCCATCAGCAACCACAGATAAACCGCCGTGCTCGCCCCAAACATCAAAACGCCCGCCAACAGCCACCGCAGCCGGCGCACCCGCATCTTCTCCCCGGGCGCTGACGGCACCCGCAGCCGTTCCACGGCTTCCGCCCGATCGACGAGACTGCTGCTCACTACGACACTGTCCGGCTCAACGCGCACGTCAGTTCTCCCGACCACGCACACACAAGGGCATTACCATCCTCGCACCGCCTCAAAAATGCGAATCAAAATCCAGTCACTCAAGCGATCTGCAAATTCTGCACCACCGATTCCAGCTCCTGGAACGAAGGCATATGCTGGTTCGGCGCCATCTTCCGCCCAGTCTCCACACTGACCTGCGGCGCATTGCCATGCAGATGCGCCACCAGCACCGCGCGGATCACATCATAGAACTTCGACTCCTCCTCCACCACGCCCTTCAGCCGCGACGCACACGGCCCAACCATGCCATACGCCATCAACACCCCCATGAACGTGCCCACCAGCGCGCCGCCGATCATCCCGCCCAGCACCGCCGGCGGCTCGTTGATCGACGACATCGCCTTGATCACGCCCAGCACCGCCGCCACAATCCCCAGCGCCGGCAGCGCATCGGCGATGCTCTGCAACGCATGCGAACCGTGCAGCTCCTCCGCCAGCGTCTTCTTCAACTCGCGGATCATCAGGTCCTCGATCTGGTTCGGATCATCCGCATTCATCCCCACCATCCGCAGATAGTCGCAGATCATCGCGCTGGCGTGATGGTTCTTCAGGATCTTGGGGAATTTCTGAAACGCCGGGCTCTCCTCCGGCTTCTCGATATGCGCCTCCAGCGCCATCGCCCCCTTGGTGCTCGCCAGCCGCACGAAGAAATACAGCAGGCTCAACAGCTCGAGATAGTCCGCCTTCTTGAACGCCGCCCCCTTCATGACTTTTCCGAAACCATGCAGCGTATGCTTGATGTCGTGCATGCTGTTGGACATCAGGAAGGTGCCGATCGCCGCCCCTCCGATCGACCAGACCTCGAACGGCAGCGCGCCCATGATCGTGCCGAACTTGCCGCCATGCACCACATAGCTGCCGAACACGCAGAAGAACAAGAATCCAAGGCCGCCAAGTACCAGCATGAATTGGGCCTATCCGTATTGCGAGGAGGCGATGGTGATCATGGCGAAGCCCGCGTCTCGCGCAGCACAGTGATCGCAATCCGCCGGTTCGCCGCGGCAAACGGCTCGGCCGGCAACAGCGGATCGCGGTCGGCATTTCCGGTCACGCTGCGCAACCGCGCCTCGTTCACCCCCTGCTCCACCAACAGCCGCCGCGTCGCATTGGCGCGCTCGGCCGACAGCTCCCAGTTGCTATGGTCATTGCCGCGAAACGGCGCCGCGTCGGTATGCCCGGAGATCGACAGCTGCTCCGGCAACTGCGCAATGATCGGCGCGATCTTCATCAACAACCCCCGCGCCCGCTCCTGCAGCACCGAGGAGCCGCTGGCGAACATCGGCACCCGCTCCTCGTCCAGCAGCTGGATGCGCAGCCCCTCCGGCGTTTGGTCGATGGCAATCTGGTTGGACAGTTCACGCGGCTGCGGATCGTTGCGCACCGCCTCGCGGATCTGCTCGGCCGCCTGCTCGAACGCCTCACGCTCGCGCCGCTCGATCTCCGCCTTCAGCGCGGTATCGTCGATCGGCCGCGCCGGGGACGAGACAGCCGCCGATGGCGTATTCACCCCAGACCCCGCATTGGCCAGCCGCTGCGCCTGCCCGGCCGCCTGCGCCTGGGTCTGCGCCGCCGTCGCTGATGTACCCCCGCCGCCAGCCTGGCGCCCCGCCTGGGCACTCGCCCGGGTCCCGCGCCCGCCGCCCGGATCGGCTTCGGTTCCCTCCGGCTTGCGCTGGTCCTCGGCCGCCCCGCGCGTGCTGGAATGCGGCGCCTGGTCGAATTCGGGATCGTCCTGGTCGGTGGACTGCTCGGACCGGCCCTGGACCACGCTCCTGGCGCCGCGATCGCTGACCATCTCGCCGCGCTCGAACGGCGTCTTGCCGCCGAACACCCGCCCATTGCCCGACGAACCCGAACTCAACACATTCGTCGGCGTGAAGTAATCCGCCAACCCGCGCCGCTGCTCCTCGGTCGTGGCGTTCAGCAGCCACATCAACAGGAAGAACGCCATCATCGCGGTGACGAAATCGGCATAGGCCACCTTCCAGGCGCCGCCATGGTGGCCGCCCTCGATGACCTCCTCTTTCTTGATGATGATCGGCCGCCCTTGCCGCCTTGCTTGCCAGCCATCGCGTGCGTCTACCTTTCTGCCACCTCGCCCGGCACTCCCCTTTCTGCCCCCCTTTTGCTTAACCGAAGGTTGACCCCCGCCTCCCAAACCGCCGAACGTTGCATTTCGCCAGCCGTCGAACACGCCAGCCCTCGAACACGCCAGCCCGAACAGGGGACGCCCAGTTGCCCACAACGCGCCAACTCACCCTCGCCGACCTCGCCGAATACCGCGCCCTCCGGCTGGAGGCGCTGGAGCAGACCCCCGAGGCCTTCGGCTCAACCCTGGCGCGTGAACAGGCCTTCACTGACGCCGACTTCGCCGCCCGGCTGACCGGCGGCGTCACCATCGGCGCCTTCCGCGACAACACACTCGGCGGCATCGCCAGCTTCTATGCCGAGCCCGGCGAAAAAGACCGCCACAAAGGCCGCCTCGTCGGCATGTATGTCCGCCCCGACCTGCGCGGCACCGGCGCCAGCCGCGCCCTGGTCGAAGCCGTCCTGGCCCATGCCGTAAACCACGTCGAACAAGTCCACCTCGATGTCGTCAGCACCAACCGCGCCGCGCGCCGGCTCTACGAAACCTGCGGCTTCACCGCCTACGGCACCGAACCGCGCTCCCTCAAGCAAGCCGGGCGCTACTTCGATTCCGTCATGATGGTCCGCTTTCTTGGCACCGGGGGGGCTGAGGCAGGGGTGTAGGGAAGCAGTTCTTTTTTGGAAAAAAAGAACCAAAAAACTTTTTATCCGCTTGGCGCCGAGGCCACCCAACCCCTTGTGTTTCCTACCCTCCCCCCGTCCTCCACGGGGGGAGCCGGAGGGGGGCGTCACACCAACCCACCTAAACCGAACTTTTTCCTTGCGCCCAACCATCGGCCAAGATATAGAACGAATCATGAACATTCTCCCAGCACCCCCCACGAGCCCGCCGGATGCCCCGCATCCTGCCGCGGAGTTCGCCACGGCGCTGGACACCATACTTGCGTCCACCCTCCTGATGATCGCCGCCCAGTTCCGCCTGCTCGGGGCCTTCACCCTGCCGATCTGGACCCGCTTCAGCCGCGCCCGCGTCCGCCTCGCCCGCCTCCTGGCCAAACTCGCCGCCGGAACCTGGCGCCCCAGCCCGCCCCGCGCCGCAGATCCCAACCGCAAACACGGCGCCCCCGCCCCCTACAGCCCGCGCGGCCGCCTCCGGCTCATCCGCAAAGCCGGCTACCACGCCGCCGCCTTCGGCTCGCAACTCTCCTTCCTGCTGCAAAACCCCAACACCCAAACCCTGCTCGCCACCGCCCCGCCCGAAGCGCTGGCCGCCATGGCCCGAACCCTGCGCCCCCTCTGCCACCTCCTCGGCGTAGAAGTCCCGCCCGCGCTCCGACCCGCCCCCCGCCCGCCACAAGAGCCGGAGGGAGGGCCTAGCCCCACCAAACCGTCCAAGCCCAAACCCGCAAAACCCACCCCCGAACCCCACCGCCACCCGATCGACCCCCAGCGCCGCCCCCGCTTCATCCTCTACCCTGACCCCCCACGGAAAACACGCCCCGCCTGATCCCCGCCGCAGCGTGCCTAAAATATTACGATATCAATACGAATTTCTCGCTTATCCCGCCGCCACCTTCTCCGGATACCGGCACCACTCCGCCGCCACACACCGCCAGCATTCCGGCTTGCGCGCCTTGCAGACATACCGCCCATGCAGGATCAACCAGTTATGCGCATCGCGCAGCAATTCGGCCGGGATTCGCTTGACCAGCCCGTCCTCCACTGCCCGCTCGTTCGCCCCCGGTGCCAGTCCGGTCCGGTTGCCCAGCCGGAAGATATGCGTATCCACCGCCATCGTCGCCTCGCCGAACGCTACGTTCAGCACCACATTCGCCGTCTTCCGCCCCACCCCTGGCAGCGCCTCCAGCGCCGCCCGGTCATGCGGCACCTCGCCGCCATGTTCGGCCAGCAGAAGCCGCGACAGCGCCACCACGTTCTTCGCCTTGCCCTGCCACAACCCGATGGTGCGGATATGCCCCGCCACCCCCTCCACCCCCAGCGCCACCATCGCCGCTGGCGTGGGCGCGTCGCGGAACAACCCTGCCGTCGCCTTGTTAACCGAGACATCCGTCGCCTGCGCCGACAGCACCACCGCCACCAACAGCGTGAACGGATCGCTGTATTCCAGCTCGGTCGTCGGATTGGGATGCGCCGCCGCCAGCGCCCGGATGAACGGACCGACCGCCGCCGCCGCCATCCGCCCCGTCTTACGACCAGTCTTGCTGGGAACCTTGCGGGGGGCGGCGGGCTTTGTCATGTCTTGCATGTTCGCCGCCCCGCCCGTTGTGGGCAAGCGAGGAGCGCCCGCCATGCCCGCTGCCGCCGAAACCCCCGACCCGGTCCAGTTCGAGGCGATAATCACGCCCCATCGCAGCCTGACCCTGGCCGGGCTGCGTATCTTGATTGGTGTCGTCCTGGCCTCCTGTGTCGTCACCAGCGTGGTCTTCACCCTGGCCGGGGCCTGGCCGGTCGGCGTCTTCGCCGGCCTCGAACTGGTCCTCGCCGCCATTCTTTTCCGCCTGCACGCCCGCGCCGCCCGCGCCAGCGAACTGCTCCTGCTGTCGCAGACCGGGCTGCGCATCATCCGCACCGCCCCCAACGGCCAAACGCACACAAGCCACCTCACCGCCGATTGGCTGAACGTACGCCTGCAGGAGCATCCCGGACGGGTGCCATCCCTGCTGCTGCTCGGCCACGGCACACGCGAGGAGATCGGTCGCGCCCTCGGCGCGGACGCCAAGCGCGAACTCGCCGACGCCCTGGCCCAGGCCCTGGACCGCCGCCGCAACCCGCGTTTCGACAATCCGCAACTGCGCTGATCCGCGTCTAAACGATTGGTGAAGACATTGGCCCCTAGGCTTCGCGCGAATGCCGCTGCGGAGGATTTGGCCCGTGCCCGCCCTGACCACACCGACCGGAACCACGACCGCCCCTGGCGACCCGAAAGCCGTGGCGCTGCTCGTCCAGTTGCGCGGTCGCATGCTGCTCATGCTGGTGCTCGCCACCTTGCCGCTGCTGGCCTTCGTGACGATCGGGACACTGGCCACCTACCACGCCCGGCTCGACTGGCTGGACACCGAGCTACGCGATGCCGCCCGCCAGGCCGCCGCGCGGGAGGCCGAGGAACTCGGCCGGGCCGCCGCCCTGCTCGATGCCGTCGCTGCCACCCCCATGCCCGCCGCTTCGCTCTGTGCCGCCCTGCGTGACCGCCTGCCCGGCGGCCCGGCCCACGTCACCGCCATTGCGGTCCATCTCACCGATGTCCGCCCCGCCTGTGCCGAGGCGATCCAGGACACCAGCGTGATCAACAGCCTGCATGTCCGCGCCGCCCTCTCCGCCGAAGGTGCGGTGATCCTGGCCGCCGATCCCGCCGCCGGGCTGGTGCTGTCACGCAGCCTGCCCGTCGCCGACGGAACACACGCCGTGCTCGCCCTCGCCCTCGCCCCCGCCCACCCGCCGCCACTCACCGTGCCGCTGCGTCGAGACCACGCCGTGCGCCTGCTGGTCGACCCCGCCGATGGCGCTGTTCTGGCGTCGCAAACCGGCCCGGCCTCGCAAACCAGCCAGGCCGCCCGCGGCGAAGCCGCCACGCTCCAGCTCCCTCGCGTCCTGGCCGACTTGCGTGACGGGATCGCCGATGGCGTGGTCGTGTCCCGCGATGCCGGCGGAGCCCGGCGGCTGACCGGCTATGCCGAGCTGCCCTTGCCCGCCGCCTTGACGGGTCCGGACGGGACCAGCCGCGCCGCCCTGCTGGTGGAGCTGTCCTATGAGGAGCTGCTCGCCGAGGCCCAGGGGCTGTGGCGCGACCAGTGGCTGGCGGCCATCGCATTGATGATGGTGGGGGTGGTGGTGGCCAGCATGCTGGCAAATCGCCACGTGCTCCAGCCGCTCCGCCGCGTCCTCGCCCCGGTGCCCGGCAGCCCCCAGGCCCGCGACCTCGCTTTGGCCAGCCTGCGCCCGGCCGGTGCCTGGCTGCGCCAGCAGGCCGACATGGCCGCGGTCACCGAGGCCGCGGGCGAGCTGTTCCTGCGCCTGGATGCCGGCTTCCGCGTGCACTACGCCTCGCCCGCCACCCGCCGGGTCCTGGGCTATGCCCCCTCCGAAGTCGTCGACGCCGACCTCGCCGCCGAGCCCGGCTGGGAGGCATGCCAGTCCCAGCTTGAGGCGCTGCGTCGCGGCGAGGCCGCCGCCCCGCCCAGCCGCATCCTGGCGCATCGCCGCGACGATGCCGTCGTGCCGCTGGAGGTGCGGGCAACAAGGCTCGGCGATGGCGGCTTCATGCTGGTCTGCCGCGACATCAGTGCGGAACACGGGTTGCAGACCCAGCTTGACGTGGCCCAGGGATTGCTGCCGGCGATGAGCCTGAAAGATCCGCAATCCGGCCTGGCCAACCGCCAGCGCTTCGACGCGATGCTGGGCGAGGAGAACCGCCGTGCCCGCCGGTCCCAGGAGCCGATGTCGCTGCTGCTGGTCCAACTCGCCGACTGGCCCGCCTATGCCGCCCGCCGCGGTGCCGAGGAGACCGGCGATGCCGTCCGCCGGGTCGCCCGCATCCTCTCAGCCGTGTTGCACCGACCGGGCGACTTGGCCGCACGGCTGGACGACGACCTGTTCGCGGTGCTGCTGCCCACCAGCGACCGTATCGGCGCCCAGCGCATCGCCGAGCGACTGCAGGGCGCCCTGGTGGCGGAATGGGGCGAGACGCCGCAGGCCGCCTTGGCCACGGCGATCGGTGCATGCAGCGTGCTGCCGCTGTCGGACAGCGATGGGCCCGAGGCGATCCTGGACCTGGCCTGGCAAGCCTTGCGCGAAGCGGAGCAGGGTGGCGGCAACACGTTGCTCGCGGCGGTCGTCGTGCCCGAGCCTGTGGCCGCCCCGATGGCGATGGCGGGGCGGGAGTTCCAGGCGTCCTGAGGCTGGCCCGGCTCAGTCGCTTTCGGGCGGGATGACGTTCTGGGGCGCGTTGGACAGTGCCGCGGCCATGGTCTCGGCCGACAGGCGGCGGATGTCGTCGTACGATTCCGGCGTGTGGAAGGCCGAATGCGGCGTGATCACCAGCCGCCCTTCCAGCCAGGCCTCACGGGCGCGATAGGCACGCAGCAATTCGGGCACCGGCTCCACCGGTGGCTCGACCGGCAACACATCCAGCCCGGCGCCGGCGATCCGGCCGGATTTCAGCAGCGCGGTGAGCGCATCCAGGTCGATCATCGGTCCGCGTGCGGTGTTCACGATGACGGCATGCTCCGGCAACAGCGACAATTCGCGCAGGCCCAGCATGCCGGTGGTCTGCGGCGTCAGCGGGCAATGCAGGCTCAGGACATCCGATTGCCGCAGCAGGTCGTCCAGGTGACGGACGCGGTGCAGGCCGAGGCCGCGCTCGTGGCCGTTCGGCTTGTAGGGGTCGTAGAACAGCACGCGAAAGCCGAAGGCCTTCGCCCGTAGTGCCGCCGCGGTGCCGATGCGGCCCATGCCGATGATGCCGAAGGTCTGGACCTCCGAGCGGCGGACCAGCGGCGAGGGGATGAAACCCCAGCGGGCCGGCGGGTCCGCGCGCTGGGTGTCGTGGTACAGGAACAGCCCGCGACGCAGGGCCAGCGCGGTGACCACCGCGTGCTCGGCGACTTCCATCGTGCCGTAATCCGGGACGTTGCACACGGTGATGCCGCGGGCGGCGCAGGCGGCGCGATCGACGCGGTCATAGCCCACGCCCATGCGCACCACCACGCGCAGCCGGGGGAATTTCGGCAGGTCCTCGGCCCTGATCCAATCGCCCAGGGTCATCAGCCCGTCGACATCCGCGCAATCCTCGGCGGCGAGGTCGGCGATGGTGGGGACATGGCGCACCCGCACGGTGGTGCCGGGCGCGTAGACGGCGCGTTCCACGCTGTCGTCGCCGTTGTAGAGGTCCTTGGGGTAGAGAACGACGGGCATGGTGGCTCCTGGGATGGCGCAAGGCGGGCGGCTTGCCTTGACACTGGCTGGCGGGCAGTCTCCGGCCGAATCAGTGTAGCGGGCAAGGGGACGATCCATGGATGCTTCAAGCAAGACGATGAACGGGGCGGAAAGCCTGGTTCACACGCTGCTGGCCAGCGGGGTCGATACCTGCTTTGCCAATCCCGGCACGTCCGAGATGCATTTCGTCGCGGCACTCGATCGAGTGCCCGGCATGCGCTGCGTGCTCGGCCTGTTCGAGGGCGTGGTGACCGGGGCGGCCGATGGCTATGCCCGTATCGCCGGCAAGCCGGCTGCCACCCTGCTGCATTGCGGGCCCGGGTTGGCGAACGGGTTGGCCAATCTGCACAATGGCCGCCGCGCCAATACCATGATGGTGAACTGCGTCGGCGACCAGGCGACCTATCACCGGCCGCTTGATGCGCCGCTGACCGCCGATACCGAGGGGTTTGCCAAGGGCGTGTCCGGCTGGGTGCGCACGGCGACGAAGGCGGAGAATGTTGGCGCCGATGCCGCCGTGGCGGCGCAGATGGCGCAGGTTTCGCCGGGGCAGATCGCCACGCTGATCCTGCCGTCCGACACGTGCTGGGATGCCGGCGGTGTGGTCGGCAAGCCTCTGCCGGTGCCGGCGGCGCCCACCGCCTCGCCGCATGCGGTGAAGGTTGCGGCGCAGTTGCTGCGCGATGGCAAGAAGACGCTGTTGCTGTTGGGCGGCAATGCGCTGCGCCAGGGGCCGATGGCCGATGCCGCGCGGATCTGTGCGGCGACCGGGGCGACGATGATGTCGCAGGGCAGCAATGGGCGGATGGAGCGCGGGCAGGGGCGGCATCCGATCAATGGCATTCCCTATCCGGTGGACCAGGCGGTGGCCGCGCTGAAGGACTTCGATACCATCATTTTGGTTGGCACGATCAAGCCAGTGATCTTCTTCGCCTATCCCAATAAGCCGGGCTCGCCGGTGCGCCCGGATGCCACGGTCCATACGCTGTCCCGGCCCGAGCACAATCAGGATCAGGTGATGGCGGCGCTGGCCGAGGAATTGGGCAATCCCGCGATGGTGGTGCCGCCCAGCTTTGGTGCCCGGCCGGAACTGGCGCGCGGGGCGATCAGCAGCGAGGCCTTTGCCCAGTCGCTGACCCACATGATGCCGGAGCAGACGATCATCGTGAACGAGGCGGTGACCTTCGGCCGGGCCTTCATTGGGGCGACGCATGCGGCCGCGCCGCATGACTGGCTGACGGTGACCGGCGGTGCGATCGGCGGCGGCATGCCGATTTCGACCGGAGCGGCGGTGGCGGCGCCGGGGCGGCGGGTGATCAACCTGCAGGCAGATGGCTCGGCGATGTACACCATCCAGTCGCTGTGGACCCAGGCGCGCGAGAAGCTGGATGTCACCACGGTGATCTTCAACAATCGCAAGTATCAGATCCTGCTGGGCGAGCTGGCCAATGTCGGCGCCAACCCGGGCCGGGTGGCGCTGGACATGATGGATCTGGGCAATCCCGATATCGACTTCGTCAAGCTGGCCAACGGCATGGGCGTGGAGGCGGCGCGGGCGGATACGATGGAACAGTTCAACGACCTGTTCGCGCAGTCGCTGACACGCAGCGGGCCGTTCCTGATCGACCTGGCGACGGCGTAAGGAGCCACGAACGAATAAGCGATTCGGGTTGCGTTTTGCAGGGGCAGAGGATTCCGGCTCGGCTTTGATGTGTCTACGATTCGCGGATGATCGACGAGAACGCGATCCGCGCGCGGTATGCGGCCATCAAGGACCTGTTGGAT
>CAXNGD010000037.1:0-12741 GCA_964201575.1 Acetobacterales bacterium
GCCTTGTTGGTGCCCCACAACATCACCTTGTTGCCGCTGCCACCCTATGCGCCCGAACTCAACGCCATGGAAAACGTCTGGGACTACTTGCGCGCCAACAAACTCAGCAGTCTGGTCTGGGACAGCTACGACGCCATCGTCCAAGCATACAAAGACGCATGGAACTTCCTCGGGGAAGACCCAAAGCGGATCGCATCCATCGGACATAGGCAGTGGGCGTGCGTCAGAAGCTAGGGCGGTTGGTATAATGCCGCGGCGCCCATCCGGCCAGGGATCAGAAGCTCAGCGCGGCGAACGCGCCGTCAAGCTTGGTCGACAGCGAGGTGAACGCGGTGGCCAGGCCAACGGCGAGCACGCCGGCGATCAGGCCGTATTCCATGGCGGTCACGCCACGGCGGTCGGCAACAACGTTCTTGGCAATCTTGAGAATGGTCAGCATGTGCGTCTCTCCGGTGTGAAAGGTTCATCCCGTCGCCCGGTCTCCCCTGGGAAATCCAGGGTCGGCAACCATGCGTCGGCAAGGGGAGAATGCCGCTCAAGCGATTACATACGTCTTACAACTTCTCCATTCGGGTTTGCCTTTTGCACACCCCGCCTCAGCCCCCCTTGCCCTGCCCCATCGCCCCACGCCCCACAGCCCCGCGCCCCACGGCCAGGTCGATCAACCGCGCCCAGTTCCCCGCCGAATGCAGATGGGCATAGATCGCCCCCAGCCAGCCGCGCCGCCGCCAATCCAGGAAGGTCTCGTCGGCCACCTGGTCCAACCGGTCCGCACGGATCACCTTGAACCCGCGCACGCGCGTCGTCCCTCCCCCGGTGAAGTTCACCGTCGCCTCCTCCTCCTGCAACAACCCCGCCGATTCCAATGCGTTGGCAAACGCCGTCGCCGCGGTGATGTTGTCGCGGAAGCTGCTGCAGAACTGCACCGCCTCGCTCAGGGCGGGCGTCGGCTTGTCGTCCTCGAACAGCCGCTCGCCCACCTCATGGCTCAGGCACACTGCCCCCTCGTCCATCCCGACATAGGTGGTGCTCCGCGCGGGATCCTCGACGAAGATGAACGGATAGGCCCGGACATAGGCCGGCACATAGGCATCCGCCCGCCACGCCCCCGCCGCATCCACGAACAGATTGCCCAGCGCATTGATCCCCGTCAGCGCCACCGGCGCCGGCACCGCCCCTGCCGCGAACACGATCGGATAATGCCGTGCCACCAGCGCGAACTCGCCCAACCCCACCGGGATCGACGCCGCCCCCGCCGCAAACCCGTACCCCGCCGCCCGATTGAGCCGCAACCCGCCATGAAGGCTCGGGTTCACCCCCACCACCTTGGAATAGAACAGCGGCAAAACCGGCGCTTGCGTGTCGGACATCAAAACCTCCCTCCGATCAGCCGCGCCCGCCGGCATAGGCAGCAATCCGCCCCACCAACCCCGCCACCGCCGCCGACCGCACGAGAGCAGCCAGATCGGCATCGCGCGTATCCGGCCGCGCCGCCGATGACAGGGCCAGCGCGGTCGCCCGATCCACCTTCGCCACCTCGGCGCCGATGGATGCCACCTCGGCATCGAACTGCTCTTTCGCCACAACCGCCGTCGCCAACCCGCACCCCAGCGCCGCCTCGGCCTCCAGCCCCTGCCCACGCACCGTCAACGCCAACGCCATGGCCTCGCCCACGATCGAGGCCAACCGCCGCGTCCCCAGCACCAACCCAAACCGCGCCCCAGGAAACGCAAACCGCGCCACGGGGTCGGCCAGACGCCAGGTACAGGCCGCAAACAAATCCGCCCCCGCCCCGAACATCCGCCCATGCCCCAGCGCCACCGTCGGCACCGGCGCATGGCGCACCGCCTGCAACAGCAACTCGATACCAACCAGCCGCGCCAGCAGCCCGGCATCGCTCTGATTGGCGATGTCGCCCACGTCGAACCCGGTGCACAACGCCTTGCCCTCACCGCGCAACACCAGCAGCCGCACCTCGGGCGCCTCAGCCTGGGCAACCGCCTCGCGCAGCGCCTCAACCAGCACGGCATCGAGCGCATTGCCTTTGTCCGCCCGCCGCAGCGTGACTGTCAGCACACCACCGGCAAGCTCGGTCGAAACCAGGCTCATGCCGCCGCCGACGGCATCGACCACAGATTGGGCACCACATCGGCCGAATAGCCGGAGACGAAGGTCTTTGGCGCCCCGGTTGCGGGGTCGAAGACGTGCCGGTGGACCATGCCGATGTTGGCGCCATAGACATGGATGCTGATCGACGGCGCATCGGGGATGGCATTGGCCACCACATGGATGTCGCCGATGCTGGGCGAGACCATGCCGATCATGCCCGGGCGCAGCGTGGCACTGTGCCCCGGCACCAGCGCGCCATTGGCGCCGGTGGAAAAATGCGTCTCCGTCTCGGCCCCGCGCAGCATGCCGATCAGGCCCCAGACCATGTGGTCATGGACCGGTGTCTTCTGGCCGGGCCCCCAGACGAAGCTGACCACCGAAAACCGCTCCAGCGGATCGCAATGCAACAGGTACTGGGTATAGCGCTCCGGATTCGGCTGCGCGAAGGCCGCCGGGAGCCAATCATCCTGGCCCACCAGCCCGGCCAGCAGCAGCTTGCCATTGGCCAGCATCGCCGCCTCGTTGCCGTGATGGGCATCGGCCAGGCGCGTCATGTCCTGGATGAACTGTTTCAGCCGTTGGATGCTCATACCACCCCTCCCTCATGCAATGCCGCGATCTCCGCCGGACCGAAGCCGACGCTGGCCAGGATGGCGTCGGTATCCGCCCCCAAGGCGGGTGCGAGCTTGTCCAGCCGCGGCGTGCCATGGGCGAGCGTCACACCGCTGCCGGCAAAGCGCAGCGGCCCCCAAGGCGACTCCACCGTTTGCATCAGCCCGCGCGCCTTGACCTGCCGGTGCTCGATCACGTCCTCGATGCGCCAGATGCTGGCGCTCGGGGCGCCGGCGGCGTTCAGCCGGTCTTCCCAGTTGCGCGGGGTGTCGGCGGCGAGTTTGTCCTCGATCAAGGCCCGCAGGGCGGGCTCATTCTCGTTGCGCAGGAACCAGTCGGCGAAGCGCGGGTCGCCGAATGTGTGTTCCAGGCCGAGGGCTTTCATCAGCGCGTCGTATTGCTTGTCGTTGTTGACCGCCAGCAGCAGCCAGCCATCTCCCGCGCGGAACAGGTTGGCGGTCGGCTTGCGGCTGACTGCCTGGTTGCCGGATTGCTGCTGCTTGTGGCCGGCCACGGTCCAGTCGGCGATCGGGCCGGCGAGGAAGGCCAGCGTGGCGTCGAGCATGGAGATGTCGACGAACTGGCCGATGCCGGTATGGGTGCGCTGGAACAGGGCGCTGGCCACGCCGAAGGCCATGGTCATGCCGGTCAGCGTGTCACACACCGCGAAGCCCGCGCGGACCGGGCCGGTTTCCTCGTGGCCAGTGATCGACATGATGCCGGACATCGCCTGGATCTTGCCGTCATAGCCGGCCTCGGGACTGTCCGGGCCGGTATGGCCGAAGCCGGAGACCGCCGCGTAGATCAGCCTGGGGTTGATCTTGGCGAGGTCGGCATGGCCGAGGCCGAGGCGGTCCATCACGCCCGGGCGGAAATTCTCCATGACGACGTCCGCCTCGGCGGCGAGGCGGCGGATGATCTCCTTCGCCTCGGGCTTTTGCAGATCGAGCGTCAGGCTGCGCTTGCCGCCGTTGATCGCCATCCAGCCGGAGGACATGCCGCGTTCGGCCCATTCGCGGGACAGCGGGGTGCGGCGGGCATCCTCGCCCTCGCGCCGTTCCACCTTGATGACGTCGGCGCCCATCAGGGCGAGCTGGAAGCTGGCATAGGGTCCGGCCAGCACCTGGGTGAAGTCGAGGATCTTGACCCCTTCGAACGGACGCGCTCCGGACATGGGATCAGCCGGCCTTTGCCGTCGCGCGGTTGGGGCGGGCGAGTTCCTTTTGCCGGTCGAACTCCTCGCGCCGGCGGGCCAGTTCCTCGGTGCCGATCTGTTCGAGGTTGAGGTAGTCGAGTTTCCAGAGGCCGTCGGCGTTCCAGCGCAGCGGCGACTGCATGGTGGTTTGCGGACCCACGGCGGATTCCAGCAGGCGCAGGGCATATTCCAGCGTCGCGTCCTGGCTTGCGATGTCATGCGGCTGGCCGGCGCTGTTGCCCAATGGGAAATCGCTGAACAGGAAGCGCGGCACGGCGGCGTGTTCGACGATGTCCTTGGCGCTGCCCATCAGAACCGTCGGGATGCCGGCGGTTTCAAAGGCACGGGCGGTGAACGAGGAGCTCTGGTGGCAGACCGGGCAGTTCGGCACGACCAGAGCGACGTCCACGCCGTCCTCCAGGGCGCGGCGGACGATCTCTGGCGCGTCGGTGTCGATGGTGACGCGGTGGCTGCGGTTGGTGGGGGCACCGAAAAAGCGCGGGGCGACGGCGCCGATGCGGCCGCTGGCCGCGGCGCGGCGCAGGGCGGGCAGGGGGAACCAGGTGTTGCTGTCGGTGGCGGTGGTGTGTTTGCGGTCGTAGCCGATGTGGGAGATGCGCAGGTCGTGGTCGCGGGCGGTGTCGCCCTCGTGGACGTGGTAGAACTTGGCGCTGCCGTTGTAGTCGGCGCCGGGGCCCTGGTCGCCCTTGTCCGGCTGGTACGGGGCCGCGGTGGTGATGATGGCGATGCGGGATTGTGCCAGGGGCTTGGCCAGCGCGGTGAACGGAGCTTCGAGGTGGTGCGCCCAGCGGTACGGCGTGGTGTAGCCGATCGCTTTGTAATACTCGCGGGTACGGAACATGTACGGGATTGGCGAGTCATGGTCGGGGGCGAAGCCGAGATGGTCGGTCAGCGGCGAATCCATGGGCGGTCTCCCGGCGCGGGTGGCGTGTTGGCGCGCATGGTATGGGCAGGGCGGCACGATGTCACGCGGGGCGGGAAGCAAGTGAGCCTCCGGCGGCAAGGGGCCGGGGGCCCCTTGACCCCCATGACTTGGCCGTTGGCGGGGCAGTGACCACAGACCTTGTGAATGGGGGTCAAGGGGCCCTCGGCCCCTTGCCGCCGGAGCCTTGCTTGCGTCACGGGATGTTTGACTTTCTGCCGGACTTCTGGCGTCCGTTGCTGAACCTGGGAGATGTCCGATGCAGCTGACCAAACGTGAACTTGTTCTCGCCGCGCTGGCGCTGACCGCCGGGAGCCAGACCGCCCAGGCGCAGGCCGTGGAGCAGTTGCAGATTTTCGTGCCGGCGGCCCCCGGGGGCGGCTGGGACCAGACCGCGCGGACCATTGATGCGGTGCTGCGCGCCAACAACCAGATCAAGACCTCCCAGGTGACGAATGTGCCGGGGGCTGGCGGGGTGGTTGGCTTGCCGCAGTTCCTTAACCAGTGGCGCGGGCGGCCGAATGCGCTGATGGTTGGTGGCATGGTGATGGTCGGCGCGATCATTGCCAACAAGGCGCCGGTCAAGTTGACCAACACCGTGCCGGTGGCGCGGCTGACCGGGGAGTTTGAGGTGCTGGTGGTGCCGCCGACTTCGCCGTTCAAGACGGCCGGTGATTTCGCGGCCGCGCTGAAGGCTGATGCGGCGAAGGTGCCGGTGGCGGGCGGATCGGCGGGCGGCACGGATCACATCATGCTGGGGATGATCGGCAAGGCGGTTGGCGTGCCGGCGGCCAAGCTCAGCTACGTGGCGTTTGCCGGCGGCGGACCGGCCCAGGCGGCGTTGCTGGGCGGGCATGTGGCGGCGGGGATTTCCGGCTGGGGCGAGTTCAGCGAGCAGGTCAAGGCCGGCAAGCTGCGGGCGCTGGCGATTTCCGCCGATGTGCGCCAGCCGGGCATCGATATCCCGACGCTGAAGGAACAGGGCATCGATGTGGAGCTGTTCAACTGGCGCGGCGTGTTTGCCCCTCCCGGTGTGACGCCCGCCCAGCGCGACGCGATGATCGCGCTGATGGAGACGATGGCGAAGTCCGAGGCCTGGCAGGCCGCGTGCAAGAAGCGCGACTGGACCTCGATTCCGATGTTCGGCGATGCCTATGCCACGTATCTGGCGGCCGAGACGGCGCGGATCGAGGCGATCCTGAAGGATCTTGGCCTGGCCTGAACCCATGACATCGCGCGCCAGTCCGGGCTTTGCCTGGCCCGAGACGCTGATCGGGCTGGGGTTGCTGGGGCTGGCGGTGCTGGTCTGGTGGCAGACCAGGGCGATTGCCAGTTCGCCGATCTACGCCAAGGTGGGGCCGCGGATTTTTCCTTACCTCACCGCGGTTGGGCTAGGGGCGATGGCGGTGGCGATGGTGGTGCAGGGGCTGCGCGGCGGCTGGCAGCCGGATGAGGAACGCGCGGTGGCCACCGATTGGCGCGCTGTCGGGTTCGTGGCGGCGGGGCTGTTGTTCAATGTCCTGCTGATCGTGCCGCTGGGGTTCACCGCGGCCTCGGTGGTGATGTTCGTGCTGGTGGCGCATGGGTTTGGCAGCCGGGCGCCGCTGCGCGATGCCGGGATTGCGCTGGTGTTTGCGCTGGCGGCGTTCTTTGGCTTTGCCAAGGCGCTGGGGGTGAATATCGGCACGGGCGTGATCGAACGGCTGTTGGGGGCCTGAGGCGATGGAAACGCTTGCCGCCCTGGGCAGCGGGTTTGCCGTGGCGCTCAGCCCGGAGAACCTGCTGTGGTGCCTGTTGGGGACGACGCTGGGCACGGCGATCGGGGTGTTGCCGGGGCTCGGGCCGGCGCTGACGATTGCGCTGTTGCTGCCGATCACGTTTCAGGTGCCGGCGACCGCGGCGTTCATCCTGTTTGCCGGCATCTATTACGGGGCGATGTATGGCGGGTCGACGACCTCGATCCTGCTGAACACGCCGGGCGAGAGTGCCACCATCGTGACGGCGCTGGAGGGCAACAAGATGGCCCGGTCGGGCCGGGCGGGGGCGGCGCTGGCGACGGCGGCGATCGGCAGTTTCGTGGCGGGGACGGTGGGGACGCTGGGCATCACTTTCCTGGCGCCGGTTGTGGTGGATTTCGCGCTGAAGTTCGGGCCGGCGGAGTATTTCGCACTGATGGTGGTGGCGTTTGTCACCGTCTCGGCGGTGTTGGGGTCTTCGCCGGTGCGCGGGCTGGCCTCGCTGTTCTTCGGCATCTGGCTCGGGTTGATCGGGATCGACCTGCAGACCGGGCAGGCGCGGTTCACCTTCGGGCTGGACGAGTTGCTTGATGGCGTTAACGTGATTGTGGTGGCGGTCGGGTTGTTTGCCATTGGCGAGACGCTGTATGTCGCCGCACGGCGCCATGCCGGGCAGGATGAGATCATTCCGTTGCGCGGCTCGCTGTACATGACGCGACAGGAATGGTCGCGCTCGTGGAGGCCGTGGCTGCGCGGGGCGGCGATTGGGTTTCCGATTGGGGCGATGCCGGCGGGCGGGTCCGAGGTTCCGACGTTTCTGAGCTACTGGGCCGAGAAGAAGCTTTCCAAGCATCCCGAGGAGTTCGGCACCACCGGGGCGATCGAGGGGGTGGCGGGGCCGGAGGCGGCGAATAATGCCTCGGCGGCGGGGGTGCTGGTGCCGATGCTGACGCTGGGGCTGCCGACCGGGGCGACGGCGGCGATCATGCTGTCGGCGTTTCAGAGCTATGGCATCAATCCCGGGCCGCTGCTGTTCCAGAGCCAGCCGGCGATGGTCTGGGGGCTGATCGCCAGCCTGTATATCGCCAACATCATGCTGCTGGTGCTGAACCTGCCGCTGGTGGGGTTGTGGGTGCGGATCCTGCGGATTCCGCCGCCGCTGCTGTATGCGGGGATCCTGGTGTTTGCCACCATCGGGACCTATGGCATCTCCAACTCGGTCGTGGACCTGATGTTGCTGTATGCGATCGGGGCGGTTGGGTTCCTGATGCGGCGTTTTGATTTCCCGACTGCGCCGGTGGTGATCGGGATGATCCTGGGGCCGTTGGCGGAGCAGGAGTTTCGCCGGGCGATGACGATTTCCAATGGCGACTGGTCGGTGTTCCTGACGCATCCGCTGTCGGCGGCGTTGCTGGCGCTGGCGGCGATTGCGCTGGCCGGGCCGTTCGCCTGGCGGCTGTGGCAACGCGGGAGGACGGCATGACACTGGCCAGTTTCGGCAAGCCCGGGCGGTTCCTGCGCGGGAACCTGCATACGCACAGCACGCGCTCGGACGGCAAGCTGGCGCCGGAGGAGGTGTCGCGGCGGTATCGGGCGATGGGGTACGATTTCTATTCGCTGACCGATCATTTCCTGGCGCGCTATGACTGGCCGATCACCGACACCACCGGGCATCGGGCGGCGGGGTTCACCACGCTGATCGGGGCGGAGCTGCATGCCGGGCGGACGTCGCAGGGGGATATCTGGCACATCCTGGCGGTGGGGCTGCCGGGTGATTTCGCGCCGACGTTGGCCGATGAGAGCGGGCCGGAGCTGGCGCGGCGGGCGGTCGAGGCCGGGGCGTTTGTGGCGATTGCGCATCCGCAATGGTACGGGCTGACCGAGGCGGATGGGCGGGCGCTGTCCTTTGTCCATGCCATCGAGATCTATAACCACAACTGCCTGATCGATGCTGATCGGGCGGATGGGGCTTATCTGCTGGACCGGATGTTGAGCGAGGGGCAGGATTTCGCCGCCATCGCGGTGGATGACGCGCATTTCGGCGACGAGGCGGACGAGAACGCCGATGCGTTTGGCGGCTGGGTGATGGTGAAGGCGGCGGAGAATGCGCCCGGGGCGATCCTGGCGGCGCTGAAGGCAGGCGATTTCTATGCCAGCCAGGGGCCGGAGTTCCATGACATGCGCCTGGAGGGCGATACGCTGGTGGTGCGGTGTTCGGCGGTGACGCGGGTCATGGCACTGGGGGCGGCGTCGCGCGCGGTGAAGGTGGCGGGGCAGGCGATGACGGAGGCGCGGCTGGACCTGGCGAAGCTGCGCGGCGGGTGGGTGCGGGTGGTGGCGATCGATGGGGCGGGGCGCAAGGCGTGGTCGAGTCCGTTCCGGCTGGGCTGACGGCGCGATCAGGGCGCCGGGATCAGGGAGCGGGCCGCACGTCGAAGAACAGGACTTCGGCGCGCGGGGCGTTGGCGGGGGTTTGCGCGGCGCGGTCCAGTTCGCGCTGGAGCACCGGGAGGTAGTCGCCGACCGGCTCGTGCGGCGGGCGCTGGCCGAGATCGAGCGTGCCGGTGCTGGCGATGGCGACCAGCATCTGCGGACCCGGCGGCAGCGGCGCCACCGTCTGGAGCCGGATGCTCCATTGGCCGGAGGGCACGGCGCGGCGCATCACATGGTGGACGGTGCCGTCAATGGCATGCAGGTCCACTTGCAGCATGCCGCCGCTAGTGCCCTGCAGCGTGGCGGCGAACTGGGTGCCGGCGGTCACGGCGGGATCGGTCAGGGTCAGGCGCAGCGTGTCCATCTGGAGTTCGCGCCGCACCGCGCCGGCCAGGACGGAAACTGGCGGGCAGAGGCGCGGGTCGAGCGGGGCGGTGGTGATCTGGATGCGCGGACCGCCGGCGCGGGCCTTGTGCAGGAAGTCGTCCAGCGCCTGGTCGGGCCGGGCATGGCCGGTGACGGTGAGAATATTGCCTTCGCCCTGGGAGACCAGCAGCAGGGCACAGGGCAGGGCGTCGGCCGACTGGCGCAGAGCGGCGAGCGCCGGCGAGATCGGTGGCGGGGTGGCGGGGGCCTGGGCAGCTGGCGGGGGCGGCAGCGACGATGGTGCGGGCAGGCTTGGCGGGCGGGGGGTTGCGACGATGCCGGGGGCGGGCTTGGGTTGGAGGAGCTGCCAGGCCACGACGGCGACGGCCAGCAGGGCGAGGACCGCGCCGGCGCCGGCGATGACCGGCCAGCGGCGCCGGCCCGCTGCCGGTGCGGGCGGCGCCGGGGCGGGTTGGTAGGCCAGTTGCGGCGCCGGTTGCGGTGTGGGGTGTGGAGCGGGTTGCGGGGAGGCTTGCAGCGTCGGTTGCGACGCCGGGGCCGGTTGCGGCGCCGGGGCCGGCGTGGGTTGGGGGATGGTCCTGGCCTCGGCCAGCATCTGTGCCATCGCCTGGGCGGAGGTCGGGCGGTCGGCGGGGTCCAGCGCCAGGGCGGCGTCGATCACCGCGAGAAAGCCGGTGTCGTAGCGTCCGGCGCCGATCTCGCCGGCCGGCGGCATCGGGCTCATGCCGCGCGAGGAGGCGGCGTGCTGGCGGGTGATGGCATCGGTGACCTTGCCGCCGATCGCCTCGTAGCCGATCGCGCCGACGGCGTAGATGTCGGAGAACGGGCCCTGGCGGGTGCCGAGGATCTGCTCCGGGGGGGCATAGCCGCCCGAGAAGATCTGGGTGAAGCCGTGCGTCTGCTGGCCGCCCGCCTCACGCGAGGAGCCGAAATCGATCAGCACCGGGCGGGTGTCGTCGCGCAGCAGGATGTTGGCCGGCTTGATGTCGCGGTGCATCAGCCCGGCTTCGTGCACCACGGCGAGGCCGGAGAGGATGTCCGACAGGATGCGGCTCACCTCGCTCTGCGGCATGCCGGAGGGATGCTCGCGCAGCGCCGCCTGCAGGGTGCGACCGGTGATGTATTCCATCACCATGTAGGCGGTGCCGTTGGCTTCGAAGAAGGTCTGGACGCGCACGATATCGCTTTGCCCGGCGCGGGCGCGGCCGAGGCCGATCAGCGCGCGCGCCTCGTAGACGAAGCGGCTGCGGCATTCGTCGAAGAGCTGGACCTCGCCGGCCGAGGCGGCATGGACGTGCATGCCCTGGCGCACCGCGAACTGGCGCGGGAAATACTCCTTGAGGGCGAAGTGTTGGCCCAGCATGTCCTCGGTCAGGTAGGTGACGCCGAAGCCGCCGCGGCCGAGCAGTCGGATGATGCGGTAGCCGTTCAGCACCGTGCCATGGGCGAGCACGTCATTGGGCCATATCGCGTCGTCGGGCGAAGCCTTGTCGCTCATCGCGGCTGATCGTCCCGTCGCGGCATCGCGGCCGGTTTCCTTCTGCGGGCGTAAGGGTTGAGGCGTAGGGTGGGCGTCATCGTGGGCGCAGCCTAGCGGATCGGCGCCGCGCGCACCACAATGGCCGTGGTGAAATCACCGCGATCCCGGCACCTGGCCGCCCCGCCGGGGCATGGCAGTCCGGATCCGCGCAAGGAGGAACAGAGATGAGCGACGCGAAGCTGGCGCCGAACCTGCCGCAATGGATGGTGGACCATGTGGGCCGCTACCTGTCGAGCGGGGGTACTGACGGGCACATGTACACCATCAATGCACCGAACCTGCCGACCATGTCGGTGCCGTCGCTGTTGCTGACCACCACCGGGCGCAAGAGCTGGGAGAAGTTCCTGTTCCCGCTGTTTTATGGCGAAGCCGGCGCGTCGTTCTTCATCATCGCCTCCAAGGGCGGGGCGCCGGCGCATCCCGGCTGGTATCGCAATCTGCTGGCGAACCCGACGGTGGAGGTCCAGGTCGGCACCCGCAAGCTCACCGCCGTGGCGCGCACCGCATCCGGCGCCGAGCGGGCGGCATTGTGGGAGAAGGCGGTGGTGATCTGGCCGCCCTTTGCCGATTATCAGCGCAAGGCCGTGGACCGCGAGATCCCGGTGGTGGTGCTCGACCCCGTCGCCTGAGGGCGGTCGCTGTTGCGGCGGTGCGGGTGCGGCGCTTGGCGTGGCATCCGCGGCGTCCCATATGGAGGGCGAAGTCTTCCGGAGATGTCGCATGACCGATACGCCCGACTATACGCCGCCGCGCGTCTGGACCTGGAACAAGGCCAATGGCGGGCAGTTCGCCAATATCAACCGCCCGATTGCCGGGCCGACGCATGACAAGGCGCTGCCGATCGGCAAGCACCCGATGCAGCTCTATTCGCTCGGCACGCCGAACGGACAGAAGGTCACGATCATGCTGGAGGAGCTGCTGGCCCTTGGGCATCGTGGCGCCGAGTACGATGCGTGGCTCATCAAGATCGGCGCCGGCGATCAGTTCGGCAGCGGCTTCGTGGCCGCCAACCCCAACTCCAAGATCCCCGCCCTGGTCGACCGCAGCGGCGCGGCGCCGATCCGGGTGTTCGAATCCGGCGCGATCCTGATGCATCTGGCGGAAAAATTCGGCGCCTTGCTGCCAAGCGAGCCGGCGGCGCGGGCGGAGTGCCTGTCCTGGCTGTTCTGGCAGATGGGCAGCGCGCCGTATCTGGGCGGCGGCTTCGGGCATTTCTATGCCTATGCGCCGACGAAGATCGAATACGCGATCGACCGCTTCGCCATGGAGACCAAGCGCCAGCTTGATGTGCTGGACCGGCGCCTGGCCGAAAGCGCCTATCTCGGCGGGGCCGAGTATACCATTGCCGATATCGCGGTGTGGCCCTGGTACGGCGGGCTGGCCAAGGGGTTGCTGTACGGGGCCGGCGAGTTCCTCGCGGTGGACGAGTACAAGCATGTCCAGCGCTGGGCTGACGCCATTGCCGCGCGCCCGGCGGTCAAGCGCGGCCGCATCGTCAACCGCACCTCGGGCGATCCGGCGCAGCAACTGCACGAGCGTCACGACGCCGGCGACTTCGACGCGCGCACCCAGGACAAGATCGGCGGCGACGCCAAGCCCGGCTAGGGCGGATCGATCACCAGGCTGTGGCTTATTTTGGCGGCGGATTCAAGTTTGGGAGCGAACGTCGCCGGGGGGCGTGTTTCCTGCCGCGGCTGCGGCAGCGAGAAGGCTGGCAAATTGCTCGCCTGGAGTGGCGTAGTCGAGCGTTTTCCTGGGGCGGTCGTTGAGGCTGGCGGCCACCATG
>CAXNGD010000038.1:0-12634 GCA_964201575.1 Acetobacterales bacterium
CCTGGACCTCGACTCTTTAGCGGATGGGGGTCTGGGGCCTCAGGCCCCAGCGGGTGCAGGGCCGAGCCCTGGCCTTGCTTGCTTTGCCGCTTTATTTCGCCGAGCGGGCGTTCATCGCCACGGTGCGTTCGTCCATGCGCGGCGTGTAGACGATGGATTTCTTCGATGCCCAGAAGTTCACCAGTTGGTGCGCTGGGATGATGGCGACGTCGTTGGTGGCCATTTCGACGGCCTGGATCAGCAGTTTCTCGCGTTCGGCGGGGTCGAAGGTGGACAGGGCGCGGTCGGTCAGGGTGTCCAGGGCGGGGTTTGAGTAACGCCGGCTGTTGCTGGCGCCGCGGCCGGCGGCGGGGGTGTAGGTGCCGATGACGTTGATCAGCATATAGCCGGCTTCGGCGGTGTTGCTGCCCCAGCCGCCCAAGGCGACGGAATATTCCTGCTTGGCGTTGCGCACGGAATAGGTGTTCCAGGGCAGGGCTTCGATGGCCGTTTGGACGCCGATGCGGGTCCACATCTGGGCGACGGCCTGGGCGGTTTGGCTGTCATTGGGGTCGCGGTCGTTGGGGGTGTGCAGGGTGAGCTTGAAGCCCTGGGGGAAGCCGGCTTCGGCCAGGAGCTTGCGGGCTTCGTCCGGGGCGTAGGGCGGTGGATTGACGTTGGGGGCGTATGAGTAGGTGCCTGGGGGGAGCCATTGGCCGGTGGCGTCCGCGGTGCCGGACATGACGCGTTCGGCGATGGCCTGGCGGTTGATGGCCATCGAGAGGGCGCGGCGGACGCGGACGTCTTCCAACGGGCTTTTGTCGAAGGGTTTGCCGGCGTTGTCGGTGACGAAGGGTTCCGGGGTGGCGCGGCCGCGGGCCATGCCGATGAAGATGGTGCGCAGGCCCTGGATCGAGGTGACGGCGAGCTTCGGGTCGGATTTCAGGCGCGGGATATCGGCGGCGGGGGGGACATCGATCAGGTCGACGTCGCCGGCGAGCAGGGCGGCGACGCGGGCGCCGGGGTTGGGGAGGAAGCGGAAGGTGACGCGGTCCCATTCCGCGCGTTCGCCCTTCCAGCCTTCGTAGCGGGTGAGTTCGGTGCGGTCGCCGTTGATGAAGCGTTGCATGCGATAGGGGCCGGAGCCGATGGCGGCGCGGCCGGAATTGTAGTCCTCGGTGGCGGCAGTGGCGCCGTGTTTGCGCGAGACGATGGCGATGTTGGCCAGGTCGAGCGGCAGGTTGGGGGCGGGGCGCTGCGTGTGGATATGCAGGGTGGTGGGGTCGATCACCTCGATCCTGGCGACGGTGCGCAGCATGCCAGCGTAGCCACCGGGGCTGTTGGGCACGTTCGGCACGCGGGCGACGGTGAAGACGACGTCACGGCTTCGCCGTCATGCCTGGTGGCGCCGGGGCGGAGCTTGAACTCCCAGAGCATTTCGCCGAGCGGCTTCCAGCTAGTGGCCAGGCCGGGGGTGAGCTGGGCGGTTCAGGAGCGTTCCACCAGGCGCTCGAAGACGTGCAGGGCGAGGCCGTTGTTGGGGGCGGCGTTGTAGAAATGCGGGTCGATCGTGGTGATTGGGGCGGCCATGGCGGCGGTCAGGTGCTGGGCCTGCGTTGGCAGGGACGCGGCGGAGAGCGCGAGAAGCGTGGCAAGGGTTAGCCAGGAAGTCTGGGGCATCGCTCGTACCTCAGCTGGTATTGTCGGCAACCTTGCCGGCGATCTCCGCCGATCGGCGGGGGTGATGCGGCCCGGGGGATCATGCTATCGAGTGTGCAAGCGTGGCGCCAGGACCACTGGATCAGACTGCGCGCGGGGCTTCGCGGCGGTGCTCCCATGGGGCACCGGGCAAAGGAGAGATCGAGATGGGTGCAATGCGCTGGATGGCCGGAGCCTGGATGTTGGCCGGGGTTGCTGGATTGCCGGCCGGGGCCGCGGCGCAGACGCTGACCCTGGCGGTGGCGGCATCGCCGACCAGCGTTGATCCGCATTACCACAATCTCGGGCCGAATAACGGGCTGGCGCATCACATATTTGGCCGGCTGGTGGAGGCTGATCCCGCCGCGCGGCCGGGGCCGGGACTGGCGCTGTCGTGGCGGGCGGTGGACGAGACGACCTGGGAGTTCAAGCTGCGGCCGGGGGTGAAATTCCATGACGGTGCGGATTTTGGCGCCGCGGACGTTGCGTACACCATCGCGCGGGTGCCGACGGTGAAGAACTCGCCGGGCAGTTTCCTGTTGTACACGCGCTCGATCACCGCCGTTGAGGTGGTTGATGCGCTGACCGTGCGGATGAAGACGCGGGTTTCGACGCCGTTGCTGCCGATCGACCTGACCCAGGTCTACATGTTGCCGCGCGGGCTGGGGGCCGAGCCGGCGACGGAGGATTTCAACGGGCTGAAGCATGCCAACGGCACCGGGGCGTTCCGTATTACCGCGTTCCGGTCGAGTGACCGGGCTGAGCTGGCGCGCAATGACGCGTTCTGGGGCAAGAAGCCGCATTGGGAGCGGGTGGTCTATCGGATGATCCCCAATGATTCCGCCCGGACCTCGGCGCTGCTGGCCGGCGATGTCGACGTGATCGAGGCGGTGCCGACCCAGGACCTGGCGAATCTGCGCGGCGACAAGCGGGTGGCGATGGCCGAGGCGGTGTCGCTGCGGGTGGCCTATCTGATGCTGGATCTGTCGCGCAAGGACGGCCAGCCCTTCGTCTCCGGGCCGAATGGCGAGGTGCTGACGACCAATCCGTTCCAGGATGTCCGGGTGCGCCGGGCGCTGTCGCTGGCGATCAACCGGCAGGCGATCGTGGACCGGGTGATGGAGGGTGCGGCGGTGCCGACCGGGCAGTTCCTGGCACCTGGCAGCCTGAGCTATGTGCGGGACCTCGAGGCGCCAAAGCAGGATATCGCGGCGGCCAGGAAGCTGCTGGCCGAGGCGGGCTATCCCAACGGGTTTCGCATGACGTTGCACGGTCCGAACGACCGCTATGTCAACGACGAGAAGGTGACCCAGGCGATTGGCCAGATGTGGAGCCGGGCGGGCATCCAGACCAAGGTTGATGCGCTGACCTGGCCGAACTTCATCGGGCGGGCGAGCAAGCAGGAGTTCTCGGCGTTCTTCGCCGCGTGGGGCATCACCAGCGGCGAGGCTTCGAACCCGCTGCGCGCGCTGGTGGCGACGTTCGATGCGCAGAAGGGCACTGGGTCGGCCAACCGCTCACGCTATTCCAACCCGGCGCTGGACGAGGTGATCGCGCGGGCGTCCTCGATCACCGATGACGCGGCGCGCGGACAGGCGCTGATTGCAGCGACACGCCAGGCTATGGACGATGTGGCGCTGATCACGCTGTATCAGCAAAAGAACATCTGGGGCATGAAGCCCAACCTGCGCTATGTGGCACGGGCGGACGAGGCGACCTATGCCGAGGACGTGACGGTGGCGCCGTAGGCACGGCGGCGTGAACGGGGACGATGGGCTGATGACGCGACAGGGCCGGATATGACGACATGGATGCTGCGCCGCCTGATCCAGGCGGTGTTCGTGATGCTGGCCATGACGGTGATCGTGTTCATCGGCGTGAACGTCATCGGCGACCCGATCGAGATCCTGATCTCGCCCGACGCCGACCAGGCCGAGCGGGCGCGTGCGGTGGCGGCACTGGGCCTGGATAAGCCGCTATGGGAGCAGTACTGGAAGTTCCTGATGGGGGCGCTGCAGGGCGACCTGGGCCGCAGCTTCGTGTTCAACGAGCCCGCCCTGAAGCTGATCGCCCAGCGGATGCCGGCCACGCTGGAACTGGCGATGACGGCGGTGATTTTGAGCGTGGTGCTGGGGATTCCGCTCGGGCTGTATGCCGGGCTGCGGCCGAATTCGATCGGCGGGCGAACGATCATGGGGGCCTCGATCCTGGGCTTCTCGCTGCCCAGTTTCTGGATCGGGCTGATGCTGATCATGGTGTTCGCGGTCCAGCTCGGCTGGCTGCCATCGACCGGGCGCGGCCAGACGGCGGAGCTGTTCGGGGTGCAATGGTCGTTCCTGACCGCCAATGGGCTGGCGCATATGGCGATGCCGGCGCTGAACCTGGCCCTTGGCAACATCGCCCTGGTGCTGCGGCTGACGCGGGCCGGGGTGCGCGAAAACCTGCCGATGGATTATGTGAAGTTCGCGCGTGCCAAGGGGATTTCGCCGTCCCGCGTGGTGTTCGTGCATGTGCTGAAGAACATCATGATCCCGATCGTGACCGTGGTTGGCCTGGAGATCGGCGGGCTGATCGCCTTTGCGGTGGTGACCGAGAGCGTCTTCGCCTGGCCGGGCATGGGCAAGCTGATCATCGACAGCATCAACGTGCTCGACCGGCCGGTGATTGTTGCCTATCTGATGATGATCGTGCTGCTGTTCATCGTCATCAACCTGATCGTCGACCTGCTTTACACCGTGCTCGACCCGCGGGTGCGCCTGGAGACCAAGGAATGAGCGAGTCCGCGTTGCCCGAAGAGCCCGCGGCGGTGCTGCCACCGCAGGAGACGCCGTTCGCGCGCTTCGTGTCCGAATACGCCGAGAGCCCGGTGGCGGTGGTCAGCTTCATCGCCGTTGTGCTGATCGTTGCCATCGCGCTGTTCGCGCCCTGGCTGTCGCCGCAGAATCCGTACGACCTGGCGCAGCTGGACATCATGGATGGGCGCTTGCCGCCGGGGGCGAAGTCGCCGGAGGGCTGGACGTTCTGGCTCGGCACTGACGACCAGGGGCGGGACATGCTGTCCGGCATCATGTACGGGCTGCGCATCTCGCTGAGCGTGGGCGTCGGCTCGGCGATGATCGCCTGTGTCATCGGCACGGCGCTGGGGTTGATTGCCGCGTTTGCCGGCGGCAAGCTGGATGGCGGCATCATGCGGCTGGTCGACCTTCAATTGTCCTTCCCGGCGATCCTGGTGGCGCTGATGATCCTCGCCTTCCTGGGCAAGGGGGTGATGAACGTCATGCTGGCGCTGGTGATCGTGGAATGGGCGCGCTTTGCCCGCACCGCGCGCTCGGCCGCCCTGGTCGAGGCGCGGCGCGAATACATGGAGGCGGCGCGCTGCCTGGCGCTGCCGAAATGGCGGCTGGTGTTCCGCCACATGCTGCCGAACTGCATGCCGCCGATCATTGTCATCGGCACCATCCTGGTGGCGCGGGCGATTACATTGGAGGCGACGCTGAGCTTCCTGGGCCTGGGCGTGCCGATCACCGAGCCGTCGCTCGGGCTGCTGATCGCCAATGGGTATCAGTATATGCTCTCGGGGAAATACTGGATCAGCTTCTATCCCGGCATCGCGCTATTGGTGACGATCATGGCGATCAACCTGGTGGGCGACCAGTTGCGCGATGTGCTCAACCCGAGGCTGAAGCGTTGAAACGGATGAAAGTTTTTGCTTCTTTTTTCAAAAAGAAGTCCGGTTCTTTTTTGAAAAAAAGAACCAAAAAACTTCTATCCATTGGTGCCGGGCGATGAACGACCTTACGCTGGAAGTCCAGGGGCTCAGCACGCATTTCTTTACCCGGGCCGGGGTGGTGAAGGCGGTGGATGACATTTCGTTCAGCGTGGCGCGCGGGCGGGTGCTGGGGCTGGTGGGCGAGTCCGGGTCCGGCAAGTCGGTGACCGGGTTCTCCGTCATCGGGCTTGTGGATCCGCCCGGACGGATCACATCCGGGAAAATCCTGTTCCGCGGGCGCGACCTGACGAAGCTGGATGAGCGTGAGCAGCGCGATCTCCGCGGCAACCGGATCGCGATGATCTTCCAGGATCCTATGATGACCCTGAACCCGGTGCTGCGCATCGACACCCAGATGATCGAGACGGTGCTGGCGCATGACAGTGTCTCGCGCGAGGTGGCGCGCCAGCGGTCGCGCGATGCCTTGGGCATGGTTGGCATCCCCAGCCCGGAGGAGCGGCTGACCTCGTACCCGCACCAATTCTCCGGCGGCATGCGCCAGCGCGTGGCGATTGCCATTGCACTTTTGCACCGGCCGGACCTGATCATCGCCGACGAGCCAACCACGGCGCTGGATGTGACGATCCAGGCGCAGATCCTGGCCGAGGTGCAGCGCCTGGCGCGCGAGGTTGGCACCGCGCTGATCTGGATCACCCATGATCTCAGCGTGATCGCGGGCCTCGCGGACGATATTGCCGTGATGTACGCAGGCAGGATCGTGGAGACCGGGTCGGTGGAGGCGGTGCTGGACAGGCCGTTGCATCCCTATACCCACGGGCTGATCGGCAGCGTGCCGAGCCGCAATGCGCGCGGCAGCCGGCTGCGCCAGATCCCCGGCATGACGCCGTCGTTGCTCAATTTGCCGGCGGGTTGTGCCTTTCGCAGCCGCTGCCCGCGCGCCGACGCCGCCTGTGCGGCCGATCCGCCGGACAGCTTTCCGGTCGAGGGCCGCACGCTGCGCTGCTTCCATCCGCAGTTGGAGATGATGGCATGAGCGGCGGCCCCCCCGCCGTCACGGCGGCTTCAGTACCGGTCATCGAGCTCAAGGGCATCTCGAAGCGCTTCGGCAAGACGCTCGACATCGCAGCCCGCATGACCCAGAGCGCGCGTCGCGCCATGGGCTCGAAAGTCGAGGAACCGGTGGTCAAGGCGGTCGATCGTGTCGACCTCACCATCAACCGTGGCGAGGTGGTTGGCCTGGTGGGCGAGTCCGGCTGCGGCAAGTCCACGCTGGGGCGCATGGTGGCCGGCATCATGCCGCCATCCGATGGCACCGTGCTGTTCGAGGGCCGCGATATCCGCACCTTCGGTTCCGACGAAGCCCGTCGTGCCAAGCTGAAGGTCCAGATGATCTTCCAGGACCCCTATGCCAGCCTCAATCCGCGGCTGCGGGTGGACGAGATCGTCGGCGAGGCGCCGCGGGTCCACAAGCTGATCGGGCCGGAGGGGTTCGACGCCTACGTCGATGCCCAGTTCAACCGCGCAGGCCTCGATCCTGCCTATAAGCGGCGCTACCCGCACCAGTTCTCCGGCGGGCAGCGCCAGCGCATCGGCATTGCCCGCGCCCTTGCGGTGCAGCCGGAGTTCCTGGTCTGCGACGAGGCGGTGGCGGCACTGGACGTGTCGATCCAGGCGCAGATCCTCAACCTGTTTATGGACCTGCGCGAGCAGCTCGACCTGACATACTTGTTCATCAGCCATGATCTCGGCGTGGTCGAGCATCTCTCCGATCGCGTCGCCATCATGTATCTCGGCCGGATCGTCGAGGAGGCCGCGGCGGAGGAGATCTTCTCCCGGCCCAACCATCCGTATACCCAGGCCCTGCTGGCCGAAGTGCCGCGCATTGACACCCGCAAGCGGCAGTTCACCGCGATCAAGGGTGAAATCCCCTCGCCGATCAATCCGCCCAGCGGCTGTCACTTCCACCCGCGTTGCCCCCATGCCATGCCGGTCTGCCGGGAGCGGGCGCCGGTGCTGGAGACCGTGGCGCCGGGGCATCGCAGTGCGTGTCATTTGAATACGCAGTGAGGAAGAATCTTCTTTTTGTGAACAAAAAGAAGCAAAAAAACTTCATCGATTGCTTGGGTTTAACGCATCGCTTTACTGGTGGATGTTGGGCATCATCGCCTAACGAGGCAAACGGATAAAGTTTTTTTGCTTTTTTTGTTCACAAAAAGAAGAATCTTCCTTCCTCCTATCCCTGGATAGCGCCGTATGCCCCGCGCCGCCCTCTCCCCCCTCCACCGCGCCTGGCGGCTTTTGCCCGCCGGACCGCGCCGGGCGTTGATCCGCACCACCACCACCCTGGCCGCGCCGAAGCCAGAGCGCGTCGCCCCCGCGGCCGGCCCCGGCATGGCGCTGCTCGGCGAGTTCTCGCGGCCATCGGGCCTCGGCATGGGCGTTCGCCTGGTGCGCGCGGCGTTGGACGGCATGGGGGTGCCAACTGTGACGCTGGACACCGACGCGCGGAGCACGGCTTTGCCGCCGGCCGGCATGCCGCTGTTGCTGCATGTGAACCCACCCTCGTTGTCATTGGCGTTGCTGAAGCAGGATCGGGCGTTGATCCGTGGGCGCCTTGTGGTGGGGATGTGGAACTGGGAACTGCCAGTGGTGCCGGCTTCCTGGCGCATCGGGCTGCGCTTCGTGCACGAGGTCTGGGTGACCAGCCAGTTCACCGCCCGGGCGATAGCCGCGCTGTTGCCGGCGGATGGCGGCATCAGGCTGCGGGTGGTGTCCTATCCGCTGGCCGTCGCGCCTCCGGTGCCAGCAGCACTGGGGCGTGCGGCGTTCGGGCTGCCGGAGGCGGCGTTGGTCGTGCTGGTGTCGTTCAACCTGGCCAGCAGCTTCGTGCGCAAGAACCCGCTCGCGGCGATTGCGGCGCATCGCGCGGCCTTTGGCGACCGCGCCGATCGCATCCTGGTGCTCAAGGTCGGCCATCCCGGCCATTTCCCGGATGACTTCGAGACCCTGCGCCGCGTGGTGGCGGGTGCGGCCAACATCCGGCTGGAAACCCGGGAGATGCCGCAGGACGAGGTGCATGCCCTGACCGCCTGCGCCGACATTGTCCTGTCCCTGCATCGCAGCGAGGGGTTCGGGCTGGTGCCGGCCGAGGCGATGCTGCTGGGCCGCGCGGTGGTGGCCACCGGCTGGTCCGGCAACATGGATTTCATGGACCCGGACAGCGCGGCACTGGTGCCCTTCACCCTGGTCCCGGCGCATGACCCGCGCGGGGTGCTGGAGGCGCCGGGTGCGGTCTGGGCCGAACCCGATATCGGTGCGGCGGCGGCGCTGCTGCGCCAGTTGGCCGACGATCCCGACGCGCGCCGGGCGCTGGCGGCGCGGGGCCAGGCGCATGCGCGCGCCGCTCTGGGCGCGGACTCGCTGGCGTCGGCGCTGCGCGGGCTCGCGGCGTGAGGATGCTGGTCTGGCAATGGGGCCGGCGCGGGGCCGGGCCGCGCGATGCCATCGAACTCGCAGCAGCACTCGCGCAGGTGGCGGGGGTCGAGGCCATGCTGCCCCTGTCGCGGCAATCCGAGATCATGGCGGGGCGCGCCAGCCTGGCCTGCGACCTGCCGGTGGACACTTATCGTTCGGCGGCCGATCTGCTGCTGCGGCTGCCGCGCCTGCCGTTCCAGGTGGGCGGCCTGGCGCGGCGGCTTGCGGCCTTGCGGCTGGATGCGGCGATCTGCGCCATGCCGGCGCCGCTGGACATGCTGATGGCTGCGGCGTTGCGCCGGGCCAGGGTGCCCTATGCCGTGGTGGTGCATGACGCGACGCTGCATCCCGGCGACATCCATGCCTGGCAGATGGTGCTGCAGCGCCGCCTGTCCCGGCGCGCCGATGCGGTTGTCGCGCTGAGCCGCCATGTCGGCGACCGGCTGCGCGAGCAGGGGCTGGCGCCCGGTCGCAAGCTCATCCTCAGCGCGCATCTGCCGTTCGATTTCGGTCCGGCGCCGCCGCCGCGCAGCCATGACGGCCGGCTGCTGCCGTACAAGGGGCTCGACCTGCTGGCCGATGCCATGGCCGCGCTGGGGCCGCGCGACGACCTGGAACTGCGCGTGGTCGGACAGGGGCCGGACTCGCCGGTGTTGGCGCGGTTGCAGGCGATGCCTGGGGTGACGGTGGAGAATCGCTGGGTGCCGGAGGACGAGGTCGGCGCGATCCTCGCCTGGTCCGATGCCCTGGTGCTGCCGTATCGCGAGGCGAGCCAGAGCGGCGTGGCGGCGGCGGCGCTGACAGCGCGGCGCTTCGTGGTGGCCACCGATGTCGGCGGCATCCGCGAGCAACTGGCCGGAGTTGCCCTTGCCCGGCTGGTGGCGCCCGAGCCGGCGGCGCTGGCCGATGCCCTGGCGAAGCTGGCCAGCGCACCGTGGCCCGCACCCTGGCCGGACAGCCGCGGACCGCAGGCCGATCCGCGCCAGGAGATCGCGGCGGCACTGGTGCGCGACCTCACCGCCGCGCTGGCCCGTTGACGTCTACTTGCCGCGGCGCAGATGCCGCCGGCCTTCGAGCCATTGCCAGGCCAGCAGCCCGGGCACCCCGAACGCCAGCTCGCGCAGCCGCTTGAGCATCGACACCGCGATCGCCTGGTCCGGCGGCACCCCGAACACCCCGCCGATCAGCACGAAGCCGGCCTCCTGCACCCCGAGCCCGCCCGGCACCGCGAACGCCGCATTGCGCACCGCCACCGCCAGGCTCTCGATCACCAGCGCCTCGGCCAGGCTGGTCGGCCGGCCCATCGCCTCCAGCGCCAGCCAGGTCTCGCCCACGCCGATCGCCCAGGCCAGCAGATGCAGCCCGAGCGCGCGGGCCAGCATGCCGCGCTGGCGCTGCCGCTCCTGTAGCGCTGCGAACAGCCGGCGCACCGTCTCCATCGAGAAGCGCGGGAAGATGCGGGTCAGCGGCTCGGCGATCCATTCGACCAGGCGCAGCCCGACCGCCTGCTGGACCACCAGGAACGCGGCGAGCGCCAGCACCATGACCGCCACGCTGGCCTGAACCCAGGGCGCCCAGGCATCGCCATCGTTCAGCGCCGCCAGCACCGCGACGCCGGCCAGGGTGAACAGCAACTGGCTGACTGCCTCCAGCGTCACGTCGATGGTGGTCCCGGCGGTGGCCGCGGTGCCGCCGATGCCGCGCTGCATCAGCAACCTTATGCCCACGACATTGCCGCCGAGCTGGGCCACCGGCAGCAGTCCGTTCACCGATTCGCGGATGACCCGGATGGTGAACCAGTGCCGCAACGCCAGCGCCGGCCCGCCGGTGGCCGCGCGCCAAGCGATTGCCGAGAGATACTGGGTGACACCATGGATCGCCAGGATCGCCGGCAGCGCCCAGGCCGCCTGCAGCACCTCCGCCCCGATCGCCGCCGCGCCGTACCAGACCACCAGCCCCGTCGTCGCCACCGCGCCAGCGGCCAGCGCGATGGCGCCCCATGGCAGCCGGCCCCAACGCCGCCACTTAGGACGCATGGCGCTCAGACGAGGCTCAGCAGGACCAGGGCCAGCGTGCCGAGCGCGATACGATACCAGGCGAAGGGCGCGAAGCCGTGCCGCGCCACGAAGCCCACCACGGCGCGCACCACCAGCATGGCGGCGATGAAAGCGGCGACGAAGCCGAGCGCGATGATCAACCCGCCATCCAGCGTCAGCGAGTCGCGGTTCTTGTAGAGGTCATAGACCGTGGCGCCGAACATCGTCGGGATCGCCAGGAAGAACGAGAACTCCGCCGCCGTGCGCCGATCCACCCCGAGCAGCAGCGCCCCCATGATGGTGGCGCCCGAGCGCGACACGCCGGGGATCATCGCCAGGCACTGCACCGCCCCGATCGCCAGCGCCCGGCCGAGCGGCAATTGCTCAACCGCGTGGATGCTGGCCACTGGCCGCATGCGCTCGATCACCAGGATGGCGATGCCGCCGACAATCAGGCTGACCGCCACCACCCAGGGCGAGAACAGCACCGACTTGATGAAGCCATGGGCCACCACACCCAGCATCGCCGCCGGCAGGAATGCCAACAGGACGGCGATGGCGAAATGCCGGGCCTCGGGATCGCGCGGCAGCCCGACCAAGACGGCGAACAGCTTGGGGAAATACAGCACCCCCTCGGCCAGGATGGCGCCGAGCTGAATCGCGATCTCGAACACCCGGCCGGGCGGGCCTTCGAAGCCGAGCACCGCCCCCATCAGGATCAAGTGGCCGGTGGACGAGACCGGAATGAACTCGGTCAGCCCTTCGAGAATTCCAAGCAACACCACCTGGAGCCAGCTCGTATTTTCCATGCCAGGGGCTTAGCGCAGGTGCAGGCGCAAGGCCACCCTGGCGCCAATCATCTGTCGTTCGGCCGCGGTCAAGCCACGGTGCCAGCCGAGCAGCACCGCCGGCAGCAAAACTGCGGGCGCCACGGCAAGGCGCAACGCCGGGTCCGCGGCCGCCGCCACTGCGAGCCCCGCGGCCAGGGCGCCCAGCGTGGCGACCAGCGCCGGCGCAAGGACGCGCAGTTCATCTGCCAATGGCCCATGCACCGCAACGGCGAACCGCGCACGCATCGCCGCCACAACCAGCGCGCGCCGTCCAGGCCATCGCGCCGCCGTTGATCCCTGAGCCATCGAGCGCCCACAGCAGCACCGGCAGATAGAGCGCCAGGTCCGCCACCGCCAGCAGCGCATTGCGCGCCGCCCGCCCGGCGCCGTCGATCAAGGCCGCTGCCACGCCGTCAAGCGCCACCAGCACCATGCCCGCCGCCAACCAGCGCATCGGCGGCGCGGCGCTGGCGAAGCTGGGACCGAGCCACCAATCCAGCATCAGGTCGGCAAACAGGATGCACGCCAGGCACGGCGGCAGGACGAGGGCCAGGATGGCCAGCACGGCATGGCGGAACAGCCGGCCGGTCGCTTCGGGCGCGCCGGCCAGGGCGGAGGCCAGCGCCGGGAACACACTGGCCAACACGGCCTGCCCCAGCACGGCGATGCGGATCACCAGGTCGAACGGCGTCGCATACAGGACGAGCGCCTCGGTCGACAATCGGGCGCCGATGATGAAGCAGGCGAATCGCTTGAACGTCATGCGTTCCCTCTGAGCACTGTCTCCAGGTAATCGACGTTCCACCCGGCCTTCTTGCGGCGGTTTTTGAAGCTTGTGGTGGGTCTGGCGGCAGACAGCAGGTTCAGCGCGGTGTGTCGAACGATTG
>CAXNGD010000039.1:0-12488 GCA_964201575.1 Acetobacterales bacterium
AGACGATGAGTGCGCCAGATTGGTGATCGTGATCGCCGTGCCCATGACCGCCCTCAACGCCGCGAATCGCAGCCAGAGACGAGGGAATCAGAGAATGCCACCGTTGGAAACAGCCGAGAGTCCGAGGTTGGGGCGGTTGGTATTACCTCCCCGTAAACTTTGGCGCCCGTTTTTCCTTGTAAGCCGCAACACCCTCCTTGAGATCGTTGCTGTTGCGCACCGCCGCCAGTTGCTGGCTCACCGCCACCATCCGCTCCACCGGCCCGGCCGGCATGATGATGTCGTTGACGAAGTGCTTCAGCGTCGCGATCACCAGCGGCGCCGAGTTCACCAGTTCCTGCGCCATCGCGATCGCCTCGGCCTCGTGCCCGCCATTCTCGGTCACCCGGTTGATGAACCCCACGTCATAAGCCCGCTGCGCCCCCACCTTGGTGCCCAGCAGCATCACCTCCATCGCCAGCTTGTGCGGCATCCGCGTCACCAGCGACGAAATCATCCCGCCGGTCAGCCCCAGCTTCGCCTCGGGATAGAAGAAGATCGTGTCCTGTGTGCTGACGATCATGTCGCACATCATCGCCATCACGATCGCCCCGCCCACGCACCACCCGCTGGTCGCCGCGATGACCGGCTTGTTCGTCTTGTAGCCAACCGTCGGGATACAGCGCCACAGCTCCGGCAGGTCGGTCACATCCGCGCCTGACGAGAACGACTTCAGCCCCACCGCCGACAGCACCGCCACCCGCTGGTCGGACGCGTCGAATTCCAGGAACGCCTGCTGGATCCCCTCGGCCACGCCCTTGCTGATGGCGTTCATCTTGTCGGGTCGGTTGATCCGGATCACCGAGACCTTGCCGACGTGTTCCGTGGTCACAACAGACATGGGCGCTTCCTTTTGTATCGTGCCTTGCTTGCCGCCCCACCCTATCCCGAACCGGCCCAAATCCGATAGCCTCGCCGCAACCGCGAAAGGCCCGCACCATGAGCTACGAAGCCCGCCTCAGGGAACTCGGCATCGAACTCCCGCCCGCCAAGCCGCCGCTATACGCCTATGTCCCCGTCGTCGTCGAAGGCGGCCTGGCCTGGGTCTCCGGCCAGCTCCCCTGGACCGGCGACACCACCCTGGTCGCCACCGGCAAGCTCGGCGCCGAAGTCGACATCCCCACCGGCCAGGCCTGCGCCCGCATGTGCATCCTGCACGGCCTCGCCTCCCTGCGCGCCGCCCTGGGCTCGCTCGACCGGGTGAAGCGCATGGTCAAAGTGGTCGGCTTCGTCGCCTCCACCCCCAACTTCACCGACCAGGCCCAGGTTGTCGACGGCGCCAGCAAACTCCTCGGCGAAATCTTCGGCGACGCCGGCCGCCACGCCCGCTCCGCCATCGGCATGGCTGTCCTGCCACGCAACACCCCGGTCGAGGTCGAGTTCGTGGCGGCGGTGCATGGGTAGAAAGGCTGGGGCTTTGCCCCAGACCCCACCAGGGTCCGAGACCCTGGACCTCGTTCATGAAGCGCCTTCCGCCGAGGGGGTCTGGGGCCTTACCTACCTCCCACCAGCCCAACGAACCGCGTCGGGAACCCCGCCATATCCACATCGTCCTTGATCGTCGCCGGCGCCCCATCGAGCTTGCCCAGCGCCGGGCACGACCTCCACCGGCGACATCAGCAGCGCGTCATCGGCCATTGCGATTTCCTCCGCCGAGCGTTCAATGCGCGAGCGTGCCGCGCGGGCGGCATTTGGAAAAGAGGCAGACATGAGCGAACGCATTGGCTTCATCGGGCTCGGCAACATGGGACGTCCCATGGCCGGCCAGCTGGTCACCAAGGGTTTCTCCAGCACAATCTTCGACCTCTCCGAAGCCCCCATGGAGATCCTGCGCCAGAAGGGCGCCGCCCGCGCCGCCAGCATCCCGGCCGTCATCGCCAACAGCGACATCATCGTCACCATGCTGCCCAACACCCCGGATGTTCAGGGCGTTGTCCTCGGCGAAGACGGCCTGCTCGCCACCGGCCGTCCCGGCATGCTGCACATCGACATGAGCACCATCGACCCGCTGGCCAGCAAGGCGATGGCCGCCGCCCTGGCGAAGAAAGGCATAGGTTGGGTCGATGCCGGCGTCGGCCGCTCCCCCGCCCACGCCGATCGCGGCGAAAGCAGCTTCATGGTCGGCGCCACCGACGAAGACCTCGCCCGCGCCCGCCCGGTGCTGGAAGCCATGGGCAACACCATCATCCATTGCGGCGGCCCCGGCGCCGGCATCTCGATGAAGATCATGCTGAACTTCATGTCCATGGCCACGTGCCAGCTCACCGCCGAAACCCTGGCACTGGGCACCAAACTCGGCCTCAAGATGACCGACATGGACGCCGTCATCACCGCCGGCCTGGCCTGCAACGAACACTTCCGCCAGTACTGGCCCACCAAGGTCCTGGCCGGCGACACCACCCCGGGCTTCGCCATTGACCTGGCCTTCAAGGACCTCTCCATCGCCGTCGCCACCGCCGCCGCCGCCGGCGTCCCGGTCATCACCGGCTCGGCCGCCCGCGAAGCCCTGGGCATCGCCCGCTCGGTCCACGGCCTGGGCAAGGAAGACATCACCGCCGTCCTCGTCGCGGCCTCGCGCAATGCCGGCGTGGAGACACCGCGCCTGTGATGAGGTCCTCGGTGGGTTAAGAAAGGTCTTCTTTTTCTGTAGAAAAAGAAGCAAAAAGACTTTCATCCATTTGCGCCAATCCCTCCCGGGAAGCACCCACGCAAATGGATAAAAGTTTTTTGGTTCTTTTTTTCAAAAAAGAACGCGCTTGCTTGCCTAGTACAAACGCGCTTGCTTGCCTAGTACAAGTGACAAGCCACCACATGCCCCTCCCCCGTCGCCCGAGGCGCCGGACGGTCCACGCGGCAGACATCCATCGCCTGCGGGCAGCGCGCGGCGAATGCGCATCCAGGCGGCGGGTTCAGGATGCTCGGCACCTCGCCCCCCAGCGCCGCACTGCGTACCCGGTCGGGATCGGGCCGCGGCACCGCTTCCAGCAGGGCCTGGGTATAGGGATGCTGCGGCGCCGAGTACAACACCGTCTTCGGCGCCTGCTCCACCAAAGCGCCCGCGTACATCACCGCCACATCGGTCGCGATGCTGCGCACCACCGCCAGGTCATGGGCGATGAACAGATAGGACAGGCCCAGCTTCTCCTGCAGATCGAGCAACAGGTTGATGATCTGCGCCTGCATCGACACGTCCAGTGCGGAGACCGGCTCGTCGCACACCACGAAATCCGGCCGCAGCGCGAGTGCCCGCGCGATCCCGATCCGCTGCCGCTGCCCGCCCGAGAACTCATGCGGAAACCGCTCGGCCACCGCACGCGGCAGCCCCACGGTCTCCAGCAACTCGGACACCCGGTCGTTGCGATCCCCCCGGCTCCATCCGCCGGCGATATCGATCGGCTCGGCGATACAGTCCCCCACACGCATGCGCGGATTGAGCGAGCCATGCGGGTCCTGGAACACGAATTGCAGCTTGCTCCGCACCTTTGCCAAGGCGGGGGCGCCGGCGCCGCCGGTAATCGTCTCGCCAAACAGCTCAATCTCGCCCGAACTCGCCGGGATAAGCCCCACCAGCAACCGCCCGGTGGTCGACTTGCCCGAGCCGGACTCCCCCACCAGCCCCAGCGTGGTCCCGGCCTGGATGTCGAAGCTGATATGGTTCACCGCCCGCAGCACCGCCGGAGGTCCGCCGCGCCCGCGCGTGACGTGAAAGTCCTTGACCAGGTCGCGCACCTTGACGATCGACCTGCTCACGACACGGCCCCCAGCATGGCCACGCGCGGCGGACACCGCGCCTCCCGCTCCGGCCCGGCCGACACCAGTTCTGGCACCTCGGTCCGGCACGCCGCCTGCACCATCGGACAGCGCGGACTATAACGGCAGCCCAGGATCACCGCCGTGGGATCGGGAATCGAGCCCGGGATCGCCGGCAGCCGCCGCACATCCACATCCAGCTTGGGGATCGCCGAGAGCAGCCCGTCGGTATAGGGATGCACCGGCCGGCGGAACAATTCGCCCACCGGCGCCGTCTCAACCACCCGCCCGGCGTACATCACCATCACACGGCGCGCGAACTCGGCGATCACCCCCATGTCGTGGGTGATCAGGATCACCGACATGCCAAGCTCCATCTGCAAGTCGCGCAACAGGTCGAGGATCTGCGCCTGGATCGTCACATCCAGCGCCGTCGTCGGCTCATCGGCGATCAGCAGCTTGGGCCGACAGGCAATGGCAATGGCGATCATCACCCGCTGCCGCATCCCGCCAGACAGCCGGTGCGGATACTCGTCCACCCGCCGCGCCGCATCGGGAATGCGCACCAGGTCCAACAGGTCGATCGCCCGCTGGCGTGCCGCCGCGTGATCCAGCCCCTGATGCAGCCGCAGCGACTCGCCAATCTGGTCGGCGATGGTCAGCACCGGGTTCAGCGAGGACATCGGGTCCTGGAAGATCATCGCGATCTCCCCGCCGCGGATCGCCCGCATCTCGCGTGCCGGCAGCGTCAACATGTCGCGCCCGCCGTACATGATCCGCCCAGTCGGCATGCGCGTCGTCGGCGCCGCATGCAGCCGCAGGATCGACAGCGCGGTGACGCTCTTGCCGGACCCGCTCTCCCCCACGATGCCGAGCGCCTCGCCGGGCCGCACCGCCAGGCTCACCCGGTCCACCGCCGTCATCCACCCGGCATCGGTACGAAACCGCACCGTCAGGTCGTCGACCTCCAGAAGCGGCTCCATCTCAGCCTTCCACTTTCAGGCGGGGATCGAGCACATCGCGCAGCCCGTCGCCCAGCAGGTTCATCCCGAGTGCTGCCAGCGAGATGGCAAAGCCCGGGAACAGCATGATCCACCAGGACTGCACGGCGAACTGCCGCCCCTCGGCGATGATGTTGCCCCAGGAGGGGGCCGGCGGCGGCGGCCCGATGCCCAGGAACGACAGCGCCGCCTCGGCCAGGATCGCATAGGCGAACACGAAGGTGGACTGCACCAGCAGTGGGCCGCTGGCGTTCGGCAACAAGTGCTTGAACATGATCCGCAGGCTGGAGGCCCCGGCCACGCGCGCCGCCTCGATGAACTCCAGCTCGCGGGTCACCAGCGCCGATGCCCGCACGATGCGCGCCGTGCGCGGGATATAGGCGACGACCAGTGCGATGATCACGCTGTGCGTCTGCGGGCCGAGTGCGGCCCCGAGGCCGATCGCCAGCAGGATCGCGGGTGCTGCCATCAGCGCGTCCATGATGCGCATCAGCAGGGAGTCGAGCCGGCGGAACTGCGCCGACAGCACGCCGATCGCCGCCCCGAGGACGCCGGTCAGCACCGCCACCGACAGCCCGATCCACAGCGACAGCTGCGCGCCATACAGCGTTCGCGTGAACAGGTCGCGGCCGAACTGGTCGGTGCCGAACCACCAATTCTCCTGTGGGGGGCGGAAGCGGAACCGGATCGCCATGCGGTTGGGGTCCACGCCGGTCAGCGGCGCGCACAGTGCTGCGGTCACCATCAGCAGGATGATGATGAAGCCGACCATGAAGCTGCGATGATGCAGCAGCTTGCGCAGCACGCGGAACCGGCGACGGGCGGCAATCGCCTCGCCGGATGCCAGGATGGTTGCAGTTGCCTCAGCCATATCGCACCCGCGGATCGACAAAAGTGTAGATGATGTCAACCAGTATGTTGATCACCACGAAGGCGAAGCCGAACAGCAGCATGGTCCCCTGTACCAGCGGATAGTCGCGGTTCAGGATGCCCTGCACGATCAGCCGCCCGATGCCCGGCAGCGCGAAGACCTGCTCGATCACCACCGACCCGCCGATCAGCAATGACAAGGTGATGCCCAGCACGGTGACCACGGGGATCAGCGTGTTGCGGAAGGCGTGCTTGGCCACCGTGGTCCACTCGTCCACCCCCTTGGCCCGCGCCGTACGAATGAAATCCTGGTCGAGCACATCCAGCATGGCCGAGCGGGTGATGCGCGCCAGGAAGCCGATCTGGAACAGCGCGAGCACCACCGCGGGCTGGATCAGCGCTGCAAACCACCCCCACAGCCCGCCCTCGTCGATCGGCACATATCCCGATGGCGGGAACCAGCCCAGCGACACGCCCAGCAGCGCAGTGATCATCACCGCCGCGTCGATCCAGGAGTTGCGCCAATACGCCGCCACAACCCCAAGCCCGATACCGACCGGCAGCGTCACCAGCAGCGAGATCAGCGACAGTGACATCGTCACCGGCAACCGCTCCAACACCGCGCTGATCACGCTCTGCTTCAGCGTCAGCGATTCGCCGAAATTGCCCACCGCCAGGTGCGCGAACCATTCCAGCAGCTGCACGATCAGCGGCCGGTTCAAGCCCAGCTGCTCGCGGATCTTCTCCACCGCCTCGGGCGGTGCCTCCGGCCCGGCGATCGCCACCGCCGGATCGCCCGGCAGCAGGTGCATCAGCATGAACACCATCACCGAGAAGATCAGCAAAACCGGCACTGCCTGCGACAGGCGCATCAGGATTGTGCGGTACATCTCATACGTTCCGTCGCATCAGTTGACCCATGTGTTCCAGAACCGTTGGAAGAAATACGGTGCCATGCCCTGCAGCCGCGTATTGTACGCCCGCACCGCACCGATATCCGCCACCTTGATAAAATGCGCCTGTTCCAGCAATAGGGTTTCGATCTCCCGCCATGCCGCCTGGCGCGGGGCGAATTCCGGCGAGGCGAACATGCGGCGATAGGACTCGTCCAGCCCGGCCCGGTCGCGGATATGCGGATTGATGTAGATCTGCGCCCGCCATTGCTGCGGCCCCAACAGCGGCTGGGTACAGAACCCGGTCGCGGTGACGTTCCAGTTGCCGGTGCCGCGGCGCAGATTGGTCGAATTGGTCAGCCAGTCCACCACCTTGACCTCGGTGGTCACCCCCGCCTCGCGCAGCTGCCCGGCCAGCACCAGGATCGCATCGCGCATGTAGCTGAAGGTCGAGTTGGTCTGCAGCACCAGCTTCTCGCCCTTGTAGCCCGCCTGCGCCAACAGCGCCCGCGCCTCGTCCAGGTTGCGCCGGTCATAGAACGCACTGGCCCCATCGCCGGTGTGATAGGGGCTGCCGGGATAGACCAGCGACGGATTGCGCAGGCCCGGCTGGCCTGAGGCGGCCATGATGTCGTCCACATTGACGGCCGCCCTGATCGCCTGGCGGATCAGCTTCTGCGTCGTCAGCCCGTTGCCGGCGTGGGTGACGAACATCAGCTGGCAGAACGGGAAGACCTGCAGCGTGGCAAGATCGGTCCGGTCGGCCAGGCGGCGGATATAGTCGGCCGGCAGGTTGGAAACCGCATCGGCCTGCCCGCCCTGCAGCGCCGTCAACCGCGCCGAGGGCTCGGCCAGGAATTCATAGCGCACCGTATCCAGATAGGCCGTCTTGCGCCCGGCCAGCCCGTCCGGCCCCGCCGATGAGCGGTCCACCGAATAGGACGCGTTGCGCCGAAGAACGAGGTGATGGTCTTTCTCCCAGGCGTCCAGCGTGAACGGCCCGGTGCCGATGACATCGATCTCGCGCACCGGCCGGTCCTTCTGGTCGGTCGGCAGGATCGCCAGCGGATAGGTCGGCGACTTCAGCATCTCCAGGAACATCGCGTTGCTGTTGCGCAGGCGCACGACAAACGTTTCGGTGTCCGGCACGTCATACCCGGCGACATCCTCCAGCAGTGCTGCATTGGTGCTGACCCTGGCGTAGCGCTCGAACGAGGCCAGCACCGCCTCGGAGGTCACCACCTCGCCGTTGTGAAAGCGCACCCCACGGCGAAGGCTGAAGCGGAAGCGCCTGGCCTGATCGCCCACCTGAACCATCGCGGCCAGCATCGGGCGGGCATTGTAGCTTTCATCCATCGCCACCAGCGTCTCGAAGACATGGTGGATCACCTCCAGCTCCACCAGCGAGCCGGCAGCATGGGGGTCGAGCGAACCGATGCCGCCGCCACTGGCATAGGTGACATGGCCACCGCGCTGTTGCGCAGCTGCTGGCAGGGTGGGAAGCGGGAGCAATGCCAGAAGGGCGCCTGTCAAGACCGCCCTTCCCAGCCACCCCGCCATATGCCGAACTCTCCTGAAGGACCGCGTGCCGGCCCGAGATACGAAGGGTGGCGGCGGTGCGGCGGCCTGTCAATCGATTGCCCACCACGCTTCCCGCCGGAATTGACACCGAGCCAATGCCGGGCTCAGGCTTTGCCGAGCCAGCCGGCGTAGTCCGGCAAGCAACCGGGAGAAGCGGCAATGGCACAGGCTGATGCGCTGGCGATGAGCTGGTCGGACTGGGGCCGGCACGATGCGGTGGCGTTGGCGGGTCTGGTGCGGAAGGGCGACATCACGCCCCAGGCATTGGCGGCTCAGGCCGCGGCGGCAACCGCGAAGCTGAACCCGCAGATCGAGGCGGTGGTTGAGATCTTCGCCGATGTGCTCGCCAACCCCGATGCCGACGGTCCCGCACGCGATGGCGGGTTGTACGGGGTGCCGATGTTGCTGAAGGACCTCGGCTCCGGACTGAAAGGGCGGACACAGCAGGGCGGCTCGAAGCTCACGCGCAACTACGTGGTGCCCCAGACCGATCCGACGATTGCCAACTTCCTGGCCGGCGGCCTGGTCCCGCTCGGGCGGTCGACCAGCCCGGAGTTCGGGCTGACCTTCGATACCGCGACCGACATCGACCGGCTGCGGGTCACGCGCAATCCGTGGAACCTCGCGCACACGCCGGGCGGCTCGTCGGGCGGGTCGGCGGCGGCGGTGGCGGCGGGGATCGTGCCGGTGGGGATGTCCGGCGATGGCGGTGGGTCGACGCGGATTCCGGCGGCGTTTACCGGGCTGATTGGGCTGAAGGCCTCACGCGGGCGGGTGCCGCGGCCGCATTTTCAAAGCGAGTACATGGTGCGGGTCAGTGCCGATGGGGTGATGACCCGGACGGTGCGGGATACCGCGGCGGTTTACGAGACACTGACCCGGGTGCCGAAGGGCGGGACGTTCATCGCCATGGGGGCGCCGACGGGGTCGTATCTCGATGCGATCCAGCGCGATCCCCGGCGGTTGCGGATTGGCTTGTCCACCGGGATGTGGGGACGGGGGGTGCCGACGGATCCGGTGGTGGCCGAGCGGATCCGGGTCGTGGGACGGGCGATGGAGGCGTTGGGCCATGCGGTGGAGGAGGTCCGCGATAGCGATATCTGCGATTGGGAGGTGATGTGGCGGGCCTATATCGCGGCGTGGATCAATGGGGTGGCGACGTTGGACGACCGGGCCCGGGCATTGGGGATCGAGCCGCAGGAATTGTCCTCGCATCTGACGCCGATGACGTACCGGCATTTCCTGGCAGCCAAGCGTTACGACAAGGCCGACATGCTGCGGATGATGACGGACAACAATACGGTCACCCGGCAGTTCGGGCGGGTGATGGACACATATGACCTGTTGCTGACGCCGACCCTGGCGATCCGGGTGCCGGAGGCGAATGGGCCGTACTCGTTGTTGCGGGACGAGGACATCGATACCTGGGTGGGCCGGCTGTGCGATGCCTGCCGGTATACGATGCCGGGCAACGAGACGGGGTTGCCGGGGATTTCGGTGCCGACCGGGCTCGATCCCGCGGGCTTGCCGATCGGGGCGCAGTTCTATGCCAGTTGGGGCGACGAGGCGTTGCTGATGCAGGTGGCGGCCCAGCTTGAGCGGGCTCAGCCCGGCTGGTTCAACCAGACACCCCCGGTTCATGTGAGTGGAGGCTGAGATGAGCGAACCCTGTGATCTCACGGCGGTCGAGGCGCGGCGGCTGATCGGGGCGCGAAAGCTTTCGCCGGTGGAATTGTTGGCCAGTTGCCGGGCGCGGATCGACCTGGTCAACCATGCGGTGAAGGGGGTGACCGATACGATCTGGCCGCGGGCGATCCGCGAGGCGAAGGCTGCAGAGAAGGCGGTCATGCGGGGGGACAACCTGCCGCCCCTGCATGGGCTGCCGTTGGGGGTGAAGGACCTGGATGATGCCGAGGGGCTGATCAACTCCTATGGCTCGAAGATCTTCGCCAAGAACCGGGCGAAGACGGATGATCCCATGGTGGCCCGCTGCCGGGCCGATGGGGCGATCGTGGTCGGCAAGACCAATGTGCCGGAGTTCGGGGCGGGGGCGAATTCGAACAATCCGGTCTATGGGCCGTCCGGCAATCCGTTCGATCCCAAGCGAATCCCGGGCGGCTCCTCCGGCGGGTCGGCGGTGGCGTTGGCGACCGGGATGCTGCCGATCTGCACGGGATCCGACGGCGGCGGCAGCCTGCGGATTCCGGCGGCGTTCTGCGGCGTGGTCGGGTTCCGGCCCTCGCCCGGGCTGGTGCCGACGGCCCGGAAAGGGCAGGGGTGGAACATGATCTCCACCCTGGGGCCGATGGGGCGAAATGTGGCGGATACCTGCCTGCTGCTGTCGGCCCAGGCGGCGTTCGATCCGATGGACCCGCTGTCGCGGCGGATCGACGGGGCAGCGTTTCGCAATCCCATGCCGCGCGATCCCGCAACCCTGCGCGTCGGCTACACCGAGGACTGGGGTACCTGTCCCGTCGACACCTCGATCGCCAAGACGTTCCGGGCGCGGATTGGCAAGCTGAAGAAGCTGTTCAAGTCGTGCGAACCGATCGCGCCGGATATGGGCCGGGCACATGAGGCGTTTGGCGTATTGCGGGCCGCGGGGATGCTGCATGGCCAACGGGCGAACTACAGCGATCCGAAAAAACGGGCGCTGCTCGGGCCGAACATGATCGCCAACTACGAGGAAGGCCTGCAGTACTCGGCGGCCGACCTGGCCTGGGCCCAGGGGGAGCAGACGCGGATCCATCGGGCAGTGCAGAAGGTCTTCGAGACGTATGACCTGATCCTGTCGCCAACCGTCGCGGTGCCGCCCTTCCCATGGAGCGAGCTCTACCAGAACGAGATCAACGGGCGGCGGATGAAGACATACTTCGAGTGGTTCTCGCTGACCTACATGATCTCGCTGACCGGCAATCCCAGCCTGTCGCTGCCAATGGGGCTGGAACCGAGCGGGACACCGTTCGGGATGATGATCACCGGGCCAGCCGTCGCGGACCTGGAAACGCTGCGGGCGGCACTGGGGATCGAAATGGCGGTGGCCGGGGATAGCGAACTGTGCCGTCCGGTGCCGGATATCGGGGCGCTGGCGAAGGCGGCGAAGATTACTGACGAGTACAAGGTCTCTACGCCGCCTTTGGACGTTCAGGCCTGGGCGGGGGTTCCGGGGTAGGGAAGGAAGGGTCTTCTTTTTGTGAACAAAAAGAAGCAAAAAAACTTTGTCCGTTTGGGTGGGGCAAACCGGAATATAGTTCGATAACGTAACGAAATGGACTCGGGCCGGCGACGGTGTATCAGGGGTCTTTTGGTCTTCGTCGTTTCCAGGCGCGGGCGGCGGCTAGGACGTAGGCGGGGATGGGGCGGTCCTGGAACTGCGAGGCTTCGGGTTCTGGGGGTTTGACGGGCTTTGGGCGCGGAGGCCTGGGCGGCAGGCGCATGGGTTCGGGCAGGGTCATGCCGAGCAGCCTGGCGATGGGGCGCAGGGTGCGCATGGCGCCGGGGGAGGCGGCGAAGAGGGCGGCGTATTCGGGTTTGGCGAGCAGGTGGTCGAGTTGGCTGCCGAAGGCGGCGGCGTGGTAGCCCATTTTGCGGATCAGCCAGGCGTGGCTCTTGGGCAGGGGCGCGAGGCGCGGGCCGCTCTTGCGGCCGGGGCGGGGCTTGTTGACCCGCAGGGCGAGGCCGGAGTCCAGGCGCGCGGCCATGTTGGTGAAAATGCGGATGAGGCGCTGGCGGGCGCGGGAGACGCGGTTCCAGACCAGGACGGTCTTGGGCCCGACGAGGCGGAACTGTGCCGCGATGGCGATGAGGAAGTTTCCGAGGATGAGGTCGAGCTGGGCACACAGCTGCGCCAACAGCACGGCGGGTGCTGTCTGGGGGGTGTTCTGTGTGGTGCTCATGGCCTCGATCGCGGGTTGCTGAAGGCCCCTATACAGCTTCTTTTGGCGGTCAAGGCAAAAATGCTCTTCAGACTTAATTTTCTCAGCTATTGCCGGCTTGGCCCACTCCAAACGGATAAAAAGTTTTTTGGTTCGGCAGATTCAAGTTTGGGAGCGAACGTCGCCGGGGGGCGTGTTTCCTGCCGCGGCTGAGTTCGCAGGCGCTGGTGCGTTACAAGACCAATGATTACTCGGTGCCGGTCGCCTATGGTCACCGGGATGTCTGGGTGCGCGGCTATGTGGATCAGATCGTCATCGGCTGCGGCGCAGATATGAACGCGGTGCCACGCTGATCACCAGCAACCTGCCGTTCGACGAGTGGACCGAGACATTCGGTTCTGAGCGCCTAACCGGCGCGCTGCTCGATCGCCTGACACATCACGTCAGCATCCTCGAGATGAACGCCGACAGCTACCGCC
>CAXNGD010000040.1:0-12481 GCA_964201575.1 Acetobacterales bacterium
CGATCCTGCCAGTTCATGATCCGCGAATAGACCTCGGAGCCGATTACCAGCATGCACTTTGCCTGGCCGGCGCGCATCATGCCGTCGGCCACCGACAAGGCGTAGATGAAGCCGCTGCAGGCGGCCGAGAGGTCGAAGCCGAAGCCGCCGGCGCCAAGGGCGGCCTGGACGCGCACGGCGGCGGCGGGGAAGGCCTGGTCGGGGGTGGCGGTGGCGACGATGATGCCGTCGACCTCGGCGGCCGCGATGCCGGCATCGGCCAGCGCCGCGCGGGCAGCCTCGGTGGCCATGAAGGCGCAGCTCTCATGCGGGGCGGCGATATGGCGCTGGCGGATGCCGGTGCGCTCGCGGATCCACTCATCCGAGGTGTCCACGCGCTGCGCAAGCTCGTCGTTGGTGACGACGCGGGCCGGAAGATAGGCGCCGATACCGGCCAGCATGGTGCGCGGGCGCAGCGTCGCGCCGGCGGCGGCAGGCTCAGGGTGAGGTGGCGAGGTGCGCTCCGCCGTCGTGACCGGGAGAGCGTGTCCCAGAGCTGGCGGGGTCTGCTGGTCCATTTGTTGATCCGTTTGCTTATCCGTTTGCCGGCGCCTCGCTGGCAGCCCCATTGGACAACGCGACTGCGGCGAGGCGGTTCAGCCCGTCGCGAATCCCGTCGTTGAAGCGATGCACCACCATGTCCATAGCAACGTCCACGGCATGCGCGAAGCCCAGGGCATCGGTGCCGCCGTGGGATTTCACCACCACTCCGGCCAGGCCCAGCATGACCGCGCCATTGTAGCGGCGCGGGTCGAGCCATTCGCGCAGCCGCTCCAGTCCCGGGCGCACGAACAGGTAGCCGATGCGGCCCAGCAGCGATGCGGCGAAGACCTGGCGCAGCATGCCGCCCATCAGCTTCATCGCGCCCTCGCCGGTCTTGAGCGCGACGTTGCCGGTGAAACCGTCGGTCACGATCACGTCGGTGGTGCCGGCGGCGATGTCATGACCCTCAACGAAGCCGTGGAATTGCGGGCCGAGATGGCTGGCGCGCAGGGTGTCGGCGGCCAGGCGCAGCATGTCGCTGCCCTTCAGCTCCTCGGAGCCGACATTCAGCACGCCGATGGTGGGCGCGGTCAGGCCGAGCACGGTGCGGGCGAAAACATCGCCCATCATCGCGAACTCGACCAGGTTTCGGGTGTCGCAGAGCACATTGGCGCCGAGGTCGAGCATCACCACATCGCCGCGGGCCGAGGGGCCGATGGCGGCCATGGCCGGGCGGTCGATGCCCGGCAGGGTCTTGATGACGATCTTGGCAAGTGCCAGCAGCGCCCCGGTATTGCCGGCCGAGACCACGCCGGATGCCTCGTGGTTGGCGACCGCGTCGATCGCCCCGCGCATCGACGAGCCGCGCAGCCGCAACGCGGTCGTGGGCTTCATATCGCCGCTGATCACCGCGGCGGCGTGGCGGATGGTGCAGACCGCACCGGCGCGCTTGTAGCGGAGCAGCAGCGGGGCGAGCCGCGCTTCGTCGCCCACCAGCAGGAAGCGCGCGCCGGGATGGCGCTCGGCGGCGATGTCCAGCCCGGCCACGACGATGTCGGGCGCCTGGTCGCCGCCCATCGCGTCGATCGCCAGGGTGAAGGCAACGCTCATCGGACCACGATCCGGCATGAAGCCGGACGCCGCAGGCATTGCAGCGGAGCGTGCGGGGACGGATCAGGAAACTGCGCAGGCCGGTTGGCGGAGTCACCCACCAGCGGGTTCACCTCGCGCGGGTTCAGGCGCGAACGGTGCCCTTCAGCGCCTTGCCGGCCACGGAGACCTCGCGACCGTCGTAATGCCCGCAATGGCTGCAGACATGGTGTGGGCGCTTCAGCTCGCCGCAATTGCCGCATTCGGTGTGCGCCGAGGCGGACAGCGCCTGATGGCTGCGGCGCATGCCCATGCGCGACGGCGACGATTTCTTCTTGGGTACGGCCATTGGACAACGCAGCTCCGGTCAGCGTGACGATCCGATCGGCACGGTTGGGTCATCGGGTCGTGCGCGCAAAGCGCGGGCACAACCAGATCGCCGCTCCGGCGGATGCGTTCACATAAAGGCGATAACGCGAGGGGGGGCAACTAGCAGAGGTGCCCGCCCCCCGCAAGTCATGGTGCGACATGGCACGCATCCAGGGCGCTCGGGCAAGGCGCGGGCCGGTCACGAGCCTTGCCGGGACCGGCGGGCGAGGGCGGCAAAGGGCGAGGCCGCGGCGGCCTCCTCCCCGGGTGCCGCCGGCAGCTCGGCCCCTGGCTTGCGCGGATAAGGGTCCAGCGCCAGCGCCAACTGCTCCACCGTGGCCTCGCCCAGCTCGATCTGGATGCCGTGATAGGGCAGCTCGTCATCGGCATCGAGATCCAGCAGGTCGTCCTCGGAGTCGACGAGCAGCTCGGCCGGGACGAAGCGGATGCGGAACACTTCGCGCAACTCGGTGTCGAATTCCTCGGTGGAGACCACGCAGAGCTGGGTGAAGCTGGCCGCCAGCACGCCTTCGGCCACCACCACCCCGTCCTGCGCCAGCATCAGCCGAAAGCGGCAGGACAGCGCGGCAATGGCCGGGATCAGCAGGCGCGCGGCCACGGCGGCACACTCCGCTGGCGTTGCCACGACCTCGCGCTCGATGTCGAGGGTGCCGATCTGGGCCAGCGAAACCGGCCGCGACACCTCGACGGCTGCGACGGCATGGGGTTCGGGTGCGGTCATGCAGGCACCTGCTCGGGCGCGGGGAATGACAACGTGCCGGCCTGAAGTGCCGTGGGGTCCAGCTGTTCCAGGGTGGCGACATGGTGGCGCACCAGCTGGGCCAGGCGCCTTGGACCGTCCGGCGCGGGTGCGGCGCCGCGCCAGACATTGCGGATCAACGCCTCGGCCAGCGCCGCGTCGTCGTTCGCCGCCAGCGCCGACTCGTAGGCCGCCGACCGGCCGTAGAACGCTTCCCACATCGCCTTAACCCGCTTGCCAACACTGAGGTCGCTGACCCCCATCTCGCGCAGGTTGATGTCCATGTCCGAGAACATGGCGTCGAACAGCGCCTGGGACACGTCCGGACCGGGTGGCGGCAGGGCGGACAGGCGGCGGATGACCAAGAAGGCATGCAGCCCGACGAGGTCGAACCGGCCGTCCAGCGTGTCCGGCACGCCGAGTTCGCGATAGAACCACGGCTGGCGCGCCGCCGCCACCGCCGCGCAGTAAAGCTCGTATCCGGCCCGTTCGAAACGGCGTCGCCGCAGAAATCCCAGCACCTCTCGGTCTCCTGTATCGGCGCGGCCAGATGTCGCGCCTCTCCGCCGCGGTGATGGCGTGTGCGCGGCGATCATGCTAGCACGACCGCTCGGCGCTGAAACCTGCCCGCGTTGCTTCGTCTGCGACCTCGCGCATGTTACAGTGCTTGCGGCCCGTCCGCGACGCCGCCCCAGCCAAGGACCAGACCGTGCAGCCACATCGCTCGCATCCCCGCCCCTCGCATGGCTGCCGCGCCAGCCTGCTGGCCCTGTTGCTGCTCGCTGGCACCGCATCCGCCGGCTGTAGTGTCGATACGTCCGGGTTCCTGAGCCACCCGGTGCAGGCCCGCGGCAACAGGATCGACCCGGAGCAGCTGGCGCAGCTGGTGCCCGGCACCTCAACACGCGGCGACGCCAATGCACTGCTGGGCTCGCCGACCGCGCGCGCGGCTTTCGACGACAACACCTGGATCTATATCTCGGAGCTGACCAAGCCGGTGATCGGCGCCACCAATTCGGTGCATGACCAGCAGACGGTGACGCTGGTGTTCGATCCCGCAGGCGTGCTGCGCCAGATCGCCAAGAAGGGGATGGAGGACGCGGTCCCGGTGGCGATCGTGTCGCGAACCACGCCAACCCCCGGCAACGAGACCAACTTCCTGCAGCAATTGCTGGGCAATGTCGGCCGCTTCGGCGCCGGCGGAGCGCCTGGCGGTACGCCGTCGCGCAGCAACTACTGAGCGCCCATCGCGCCGCCGCGTCAGGCGAAGTGGCTCCAGCCGCCGGCCGATAGCTCCATCGGCGTGCCGTCAGCGCCCTGGACAACCACCTCGGCCGCTGCCTCGGTGAAGTGGCCGATCAGGGTGACCTGGACATCGCAGGCCGCCGCTGCGTCTCGCAAAGCCTGTTCGCGGGCTGGCGGCACCGCCAGCAGCAACTCGTAGTCGTCGCCGCCGGTCAGGCAACGCGCCAACAGCCCGCCATCGGCCACCACCGCCGCCCGTGCCGCTGGTGAGAGTGGCACCAGTGCGGCCCGCAGCGTCGCACCCAGCCCGGCGGCGCGACAGAGATGGCCGAGGTCCTGGACCAGCCCGTCCGAGACATCCATCGCCGCCGCCGCGATCCCGCCCAGCCGCAGGCCGAGGGCCAGCCGCGGTTGCGGCAAGCGGTAGCGGTCGGCGAGGAAGCCATCTTCATCCGCCAACCGGCCGCTTGCCGCCAGCAGGCCGAGCGCGCCGTCGCCGATGGTGCCGGTCACCCAGATGCCGTCGTCCGGCCGCGCGCCCGCACGGCGCAGGGCCGCCCCCGGCGCCACCGTGCCGAGGATGGTCAGCGACAGGCTGGTCGGCCCGGTGGTCGAGGTGGTGTCGCCGCCCAGCAGGGTGATGCCGTACTCGGCCTGGTCGGCGGCCAGCCCGGCGGCGAAGCTGGCGAACCAGGAATCCGGCGTGTCGCGGCGCACCGAGACGGTCAGCAGGTAGCCGAGCGGCGCCGCGCCCATGGCAGCGAGGTCGGAGAGGTTGGTGCGCAACAGCTTGCGCGCCACCAGCTCCGGCGGGTCATCCGGCAGGAAGTGCACGCCCGCCACCATGGCATCCGCCGCCACCACGATCTGGCGACCGGGGGGCGGAGTGAACACCGCGGCATCGTCGCCCAGGGCCAGCGCACCAGGTCCGGCGAGCGGACGAAAATGCTTGTAGATCAATTGGAATTCGGCCGGAATTGATGTCACGCTCAACCCCCGAAGCGGCTCAGGAGGCGGAGTCGCCGGCAAACTCACCGGGGCGCAGGCGGCGGGCCAGGCGGTCCAGCACGCCATTCGCCATGTTGGGGATCTCGCCATCGAAGAAGCCGTGCGCGATGTCGAGATACTCGTTGATCACCACCCGGCCGGGCGGGCCGTCGCTCATCCACAGCTCGGCGGCGCCGGCGCGCAGCAGCGCGCGCAGCACCGGGTCGAGCCGGTCCATCGGCCAGTCCTCAGACAGCGTCGCCGCCAGCAGCGCGTCCAGCACATCCTGCTGGGCCACGGCGGTGCGCACGATCCGCCCGAACAGCGGCACATTGGCGTCCGGCGCGCGGCCATCCTCGAATCCGGCATTGCTGCCAGGCGCGCCGGCACCGAGGCGATGGCGGACAAACTCGTCGATCACCCGTTCGGGGCCAAGCTGGGCCTGCTCGGCCTGGAACAACGCCTGCACGGCAGCCACGCGCGCCGAGGTGCGCGGCCGGGCATTCGCCCCGACAGGTTTGTCCGCCGTGGCCTTTGCCATGGTCAGGCCGCCGCGCCCAACAGGCGGGCGGCACGGATCTGCAGCAGCGCGGCGGCGGCGGCTTCGGCACCCTTGTTGTGACCGTCGGCGCCGGAACGCGCGATGGCCTGCGCCTCGGTTGCCACGGTCAACAACCCGTTGCCGAGCGCGACGGTATGGTCGAGTGCGACGCGGGTCAGCGCCTGCATCGCCTCGCGACAGACATGTTCGTAATGGTCGGTCTCGCCCTTCACCACGCAGCCCAGGGCGACGAAGCCGTCATAGGCACGATCACCCTTGACGGCGAACTGGATGGCGGCGGCGAGTTCGAGGGCGCCGGCGACATCCAGCACGTCGCAGGTGCCGCCGACCTCGGCGATGATGCGCACCGCGCCGTCGCGCAGCCCGTCGACGACGGCGGTGTAGTATGGCGCGCGCACCACCAGTAGCCGCGGTGGGCGGCCCTCGAGCTTCGGCGCGGTCGGCAGCTTGGCGTCGACGGTACTCATGGTGTCTGCCTTCGTCTCAGAGGTCGTCGAGCGGGCGCTGGTCGACGATGTTCAGGCCGTAGCCCTCGATGCCGATGATGCTGCGATGGGTGTTGGACAACAGGATCAGGTCGCGCACCCCGAGGTCGAGCAGGATCTGCGCGCCGATGCCGTAGTCGCGCAAGGTGCCGCGCGGGCGTTCGGCGGCGGAGAGCTGGCGCACGCGCTCGGATATTGTGGTGGCCAGCATCTCGCGCAGCAACACCACGGCGCCGCGGCCCTCGCGAGCAATGAACGCCATCGATTTGGTCAGCGCGTCGCGCGTGGTCTCGCCCAGCAGGTCGTTCAGCAGGTCCACCCCGTGCATGCGCACCGGCACCGGGCCAGGGGCCGACAGGTCGCCCTTGACCAGCACCAGATGCTCGGCATTCTCGATGGTATTGACGTAGACGATCAGCTTCCACGCGCCGCCCACGGCATGGTTCAGCGTGCCCTCGGTCACCCGACGCACCAGCCGCTCGGTGCGGCGGCGATGGGCGATCAGGTCGGCGATGGTGCCGAGCTTGAGGTTGTGGTGCTGGGCGAAGGTCACCAGGTCCGGCAGGCGGGCCATGGTGCCGTCGTCGTTCATGATCTCGCAGATCACGCCGGCAGGGCTGAGCCCGGCAAGGCGAGCGATGTCGACGGCTGCCTCGGTATGCCCGGCGCGGACCAGCGTGCCGCCCTCGCGCGCCATCAGCGGGAAGACATGGCCCGGGGTGACGATCTCCTCGCGCCGGCTATCGGCATTGATCGCCACCGAGATGGTCCGCGCCCGATCATGCGCCGAGATACCGGTGCTGACGCCGTCACGCGCCTCGATCGACACTGTGAAAGCAGTGGTGTGGCGGGTGCCGTTGGACTGGCTCATCAGCGGCAGGCCGAGCTGTTCGACGCGCTGGCGGGTCATGGCGAGGCAGATCAGGCCGCGGGCGTGGCGGGCCATGAAGTTGACCACGTCGGGGGTGGCGAACTGGGCCGGGATGACCAGATCGCCCTCGTTCTCGCGGTCCTCGTCATCGACCAGGATGAACATGCGCCCGGCGCGCGCCTCCTCGATCAGGTCCTCGGCCGAGGCGAGGTACTGCGAGAGCGATTTGGTGACGACCTGGTTCATCGGAGGTACCTCAGGCGGTGTATTCAGCAAGGCGCGCGACAGAGCGCGCCACGGTGTCGATCTCGATATTGACGCGGTCACCCGGCTTGAGAAGGCCGAAACCCGTCACCTCTGCCGTGTGCGGGATGATGTTCACCCCGAATGTGTCCCCCGCCACCTCGTTGACGGTGAGCGAGACGCCATCGATCGCCACCGAACCCTTGGGCGCGATGAAGCGGGCGATGGCGCCAGGCACGCCGAAGGTCCAGCGGGTGGAGCCCTGGTCCGGCACCATGGCGATCACCTGGCCGAGCCCGTCGACATGGCCCGCGACGATGTGCCCACCGAGTTCGTCGCCGACCTTCAGCGGGCGTTCGAGGTTGATGAGGGCGCCGACGGTCCAGCCGCCCAGCGTGGTCTTGGACAGCGTCTCGGCCGAGGCTGTGACGGCGAACCAGTCCGCACCCAGCTCGATTGCCGTCAGGCAGCAGCCGGAACAGGCGATCGAGGCGCCGATCCGAATGCTGGCCATGTCGGCCCAGCCGGCCGGCACACCGATCACCAGGCGCATGTCCTGGCCGCCGCCGATCGGAGTGATCGCGCGCACCTCGCCCTGGCCGGTGACAATCCCGGTGAACATCAGGCCTTCGCTCCCTTGTCGGGCCCGTCAGGGCCGCTTGCGCGAACATAGGTGCTGAACAGGTCGGCGCCCACTGCCCGCATGTCCCGGCGCACGAAACGTGGAATCTGCGCCAGGTGCTCGCTACCGAAGGCCTGCGCCGCCGGCCAGCCATCGCCGCCCATCACCGAGGGCGCGTGGAACCAGGCCAGACGATCCACGAGGTCGGCGCGCAACAGGGCGGCGGCGATCTGCGCGCCACCTTCCGCCAGCAGCCGCGTGATGCCGCGTTCGGCCAGGGCGGCCAGGGCGCCGCCGAGATCGATCCCGGCCGGCGAATCGGCAACGCGAATCACCGCAACGCCCGCCGATTCGAGGGCGGCAACCAGATGCGCGTCGCCATTCTGGCGCGTCAGCACCCAGGTCGGGGTGGTCGCAGCGCTGGCGACCAGCCGCGCGGTCAGGTTCATGCGCAAATGGCTGTCAGCCACCACCCGCACCATCGGAGTGGGTTTGAATCCGGGGATCCGGCAGGTGAGGTCGGGATTGTCGGCCATCACCGTGCCGACGCCGACCAGGATGGCGTCATGCTGCCCGCGCAGGGCATGGGCCATGCGCCGGGCCGGCTCGCCGGTGATCCACTGGCTTTCGCCGGTGCGCGTGGCGATCCGGCCGTCCAGGGTGGAGGCCAGCTTCAGCGTGACCAGCGGCCGGCCGCGGCGCACCCGGCTGAAGAACCCGGCCACCACATCCTCGGCCTCCTCCTCCAGCACGCCTTCCTCAACCGCGATGCCCGCCGCGCGCAGCCGCGCCAGCCCGGCGCCGTTGACCCGCAGATCCGGATCCCGCACGCCCACCACCACGCGCGCGACCCCGGCGGCGATCAGCGCATCGGTGCAGGGCGGAGTGCGGCCATGGAAGCAGCAGGGTTCCAGAGTCACATAGACGGTGGCGCCGCGCGCCTGGGCACCGGCCATCGCCAGCGCTTGCGGCTCGGCATGCGGCCGCCCGCCCGGCGCGGTGGTGGCGCGGCCGACAACGCGCCCGTCGCGGACGATCACACAGCCCACGGCGGGGTTCGGCCAGGTCTGCCCATTGCCGCGCCGCGCCAGCGACAGGGCGGCCTGCATATGGGCGCTGTCCTCGGCGCGGATGGCGGGATCGACCGGCGGCGCGCTCACGGCGGCGGTTCCGCGGGCGTTGCCTCATCGCCTTCGTCACTGCCAAGCTTGCCCAAGAATGCTTCGAAATCCTTGGCTTCGCGGAAATTCCGATAGACCGAGGCAAAGCGGACATAGGCCACCTCGTCCACCTCGCGCAGCGCCTCCATCACCGCTTCGCCGATATGGCCGCTGGCGATATCGCTTTCGCCGGAGGCTTCCAATTGGCGCACGATGCCGGTGACGATGCGCTCCACCCGCTCCTCATTGACCGGCCGCTTGCGCACCGCCACGCGCACCGAGCGGGTCAGCTTATCGCGGTCGAACGGCACCCGGCGGCCATCGGTCTTGACCACGGTCAGTTCGCGCAGCTGCACTCGCTCGATGGTGGTGAAGCGCTGGGTGCAGGCGGGGCAGAAGCGCCGACGGCGGATCGTCATGCCGTCATCGCTCGGCCGGCTGTCCTTCACCTGGGTCTCGTCATGGCCGCAGAAAGGACAGCGCATTGCCGGATGCTATTGGTTGAAAGTGGGGCGCGCGTAGATCGGGAAGCGCGCGCACATCGCCTGGACCCGCGCGCCGACTGCCGCCTCGACCGTGGCGTTCGTCCCGTCATTGGAGACCGACAGCCCGTCCAGGACCTCGCCGATCATCCGCCCGATCTCCTGGAACTCGGCCACGCCGAAGCCGCGCGTGGTGCCGGCGGGGGTGCCGAGGCGCACGCCCGAGGTGATGGCGGGCTTCTCGGGATCGAACGGGATGGCGTTCTTGTTGGCGGTCATGTGGGCACGCTCGAGCGAGGCCTCGGCCGCCTTGCCGGTCACCCGCTTCGGCCGGAGATCCACCAGCATCAGATGGCTGTCGGTGCCGCCAGTGACAATCGCCAGCCCTTGGTCCACCAGGGATGCGGCCAGTGCCCGGGCATTGTCCACCACGGCCTGCTGATAGATGCGGAAATCCGGCCGCAGCGCCTCGCCGAACGCGGCCGCCTTGCCGGCGATGACATGCATCAGCGGCCCGCCCTGCAGGCCGGGGAACACCGCCGAGTTGAACTTCTTGCCCAGCGCCTCGTCGTTGCTCAGGATCATGCCGCCGCGCGGGCCGCGCAGGGTCTTGTGCGTGGTGGTGGTGACCACATGGGCATGCGGCAAGGGTGAGGGGAAGACGCCGGCCGCAACGAGGCCGGCAAAGTGCGCCATGTCCACCATGAACATCGCGCCCACCTCGTCGGCCACCCGGCGGATGCGAGCGAAATCGATCACCCGCGGATAAGCCGAGCCACCGGCGATGATCAGCTTCGGCTTCTCGGCACGGGCGAGCGCTTCAAGCTGGTCATAGTCCAGCATGCCGTCATCCTGGCGCACGCCATACTGGATGGCGCGGAACCACTTGCCCGACAGGTTCGGCGCGGCGCCATGGGTCAGATGCCCGCCGGCATCCAGGCTCATGCCCAGGATGGTGTCGCCGGGCTTGACCAGGGCCAGGAACACCGCCTGGTTCGCCTGTGCGCCGGAATGCGGCTGTACATTGGCGTAGCTGCACGAAAACAACTGCTTGGCGCGCTCGATCGCCAGTGTCTCGGCCACATCGACCTCGACGCAGCCGCCGTAATAGCGCCGGCCGGGATAGCCCTCGGCGTATTTGTTGGTCAGCACCGAACCCTGCGCCTGCATCACCGCCGCCGAGACGATGTTCTCGCTGGCGATCAGCTCGATGCCGTCCTGCTGGCGCACCAGCTCGCGCCCGATCGCGGCGGCCAGTTCCGGGTCGGTCTCGGCCAGGCCGGCGCCGAAGAAGCGCTGCAACGCTGCATGGTTGGCGCGATCGTTCATGCCCACTCCTGTTCTGCCCCCACGATCTGGCCGATCCGTCGGGGTCGCCTGGAAACCGCCGGGTTCTATACGCTAACCGCCCGGTCGGCGAGAGTCCCCGCGGGTGCCAGCTTGTCCAGCCGCTGGACATGGCGCCCGCCCTCGAACGGCGTGGCCAGGAAGATGCGCAGGATCTCGCGCGCCACCTCAGCGTCGATCAGCCGCCCGCCCATGGCGATGACGTTGGCGTCGTTGTGCTCGCGGCAAAGCCGGGCGGTGGTGGTCTCACTGGCCAGGGCACAGCGGATCCCCGCGTGGCGGTTGGCGGCCATCGACATGCCGACGCCGGAGCCACACAGCAACACGCCGCGCGCCGCCCGGCCATCGAGCACTGCGGCACAGACGGCATGGGCGATGTCTGGATAGTCGACCCGGTCCTCGCCATGCGTGCCCATGTCCAGCACCGGGTATCCGGCTTCGCGCAGGGCATTGGCCAGCACCCGCTTCAGCGCCGGGGCGGCATGGTCGCAACCGATGGCAATGGTGGGCAGCATCTCGGAATCCATCCAAGTCCCTTATCACGCGTTCGTGTCCCGGTGGAATTGCCCGCCACAGCCCGGCGCCGCATTCCCGCCATGCGGCACCACCGCTGGTTGGCAAGGGCGGGACCCGCCGCCATGATGCCGCCGATTCCCTTGGGAGACGACGGAAATGCGCATTCTGGTGCTCGGCGCGGGCGGCATTGGCGGCTATTACGGCGGACGGGCCGCGGCCGCCGGCGCCGACGTGACCTTCCTGGTGCGGCCGCGCCGCGCCGCGCAGATCGCGGCGAACGGCCTGGTGATCAAGAGCCCGCTGGGCGATGCCACGGTTGCCGCCAAGACGGTGCTGGCCGACGCAGTGCGGCCGGGCTGGGACGCCATCATCCTGTCCTGCAAGGCCTATGACCTGGACAGCGCCATCGACGCCATCCGCCCGGCCGCCGCAGGGGCGAAGATCATCCCGCAGCTCAACGGCATGCGCCATGTCGACCGCCTGGAAGCCGAGTTCGGGCCTGAGGCGGTGCTGGGCGGCATGACCGGCATTGCTGTCACCCTGGATGAGGACGGCACGGTCCGCCACCTCAACACCATGGCCACCTTCGGCTACGGCCCGCGCATGGCATCCCAGGCCGCGTTCTGCGACGCGCTGCAGCCGCATCTGGCCCAGGGGACAAAGGGTGGCGGCTTCGACCTGACGTGCTCGCCCGACATTATGCAGATGATGTGGGAGAAATGGGTCTTCCTGTGCTCGATCGCCAGCATGAACTGCCTGTTCCGCGCCAATGTCGGCACCATCGTTAGCGCGACGGACGACGCGGCCGGGCTGATGCTGGCCATGGTCGACGAATGCACCGCGGTTGCCACCGTCGCTGGCTACACGCCGCGCCCGCCGGCCGATGCCCGCGCTCGCGGCCAGCTCAGCGACCCCAAGGGCCAGTGGATGGCCAGCATGCTGCGCGACCTGCAGAAGGGCGGGCCTGTCGAGGCCGACCATGTGGTGGGCGACATGCTGGCGCGCGCCAAGGGCTTCGCCACCCCGCATACGCTGCTCGCCGTCGCCTATACCCACCTCAAGGTCTATGAATCCGGATTTCCCAGATAAACGACAATATAGTTGTACGAATCATCCGAATCTGCCATGAATATCAAGACGTTGTGTCTGTCATGGTGGTGAGTTCATGGAACACCCAGCGGGTGAATCGGATGATGGCTCTCTGCGGGTCGATTTTGACCG
>CAXNGD010000041.1:0-12348 GCA_964201575.1 Acetobacterales bacterium
GCGACGACGATGAGTGCGCCAGATTGGTGATCGTGATCGCCGTGCCCATGACCGCCCTCAACGCCGCGAATCGCAGCCAGAGACGAGGGAATCAGAGAATGCCACCGTTGGAAACAGCCGAGAGTCCGAGGTTGGGGCGGTTGGTATTACTTCTCCTGATACGTCGCCAGAAACGCCCCCAGCCGATCCATCGCAGTATGCAGCAGCTCCGGCGACTTCGCATAGCAGAGCCGGATGTAGTGCTCGGAGCCTTTCCCGAAACTGGTGCCTGGCGCCATGCCGATCTTGGCCTCGACGACCGCGCGTTTGCAGAATTGCAGCGTGTCGGTGACACCATCGATCGAGAACATCGCGTAGAAGGCGCCCTCGCTGGGGATGTTTCGCACGCGTTTCATGTGGCCGAGGCGCTCGTTGACCACGGCGCGGCCGGCATCGCAGCGGGCGGCGAAGGATTTGACGAAGTCCTCGCCCTGGTCAAGTGCCACGATGGCGGCGTGTTGCAGGAAGGCGGGGGCACCGGAGGAATTGAACTGGATCAGTTTTTCGAAGCTGTCCTTGTGGCCCTCGGGATAGACGATCCAGCCGAGGCGCCAGCCGGTCATCGCCCAGGCCTTGGAGAAGGAGTTGGCGATGAAGACAGGATCGGTGGGTTTGGCGATTTCGAGGAAGCTGAAGGCGGCGTTCATGCCGTAGACGGTGCGGTGATAGACCTCGTCGGACAGGATGGCGATGTTGTTTTCGCGGGCGAAGGCCAGGAGGCGCTCGGCCTGGTCGCGCGGGATCATCCAGCCGGTGGGGTTGCCGGGGGAGGCGAGGTAGATGACGCGGGTGCGGGCGTCGCATTGGGCGAAGACGGCGTCGAGGTCGAGCTGCCAGCCAGCATTGCCCGGGCTCATGGCGACTTCGCGGACATCGGCGCCGTTGATCTGCATGGCGCGCATGATGTTGGGCCAGGAGGGGGTGATGGCGACCACGTTGTCGCCGTGCTGGGCGGTGCCCTGGGCGATCAGCATGACGGCGGACATGCCGGACGGGGTCAGGGCGATGCGGGACTCTGGGACATCGACGTTCCAGGTGCGCTTGATGTAGCGGGATATGGCGTCGCCCATGCCGGGGATGCCGCGGTTCGGGGTGTAGAAGGTGTTGCCCTCGGCGAGCGATTTGGCGGCGGCGTCCCGGATGAATTGCGGGGTGGGAAGATCCGGCTCGCCGGCGAACATGCCGATGACGTCGGGGTCGCCGTAGCCCATGCGCCAGACCTCGACGATGGGGCTGTCTTCGAGGGTTTCGATTTCAGTGCGGATGAGGGACATAGGGCGCTCGGTTCGATGATGACGGCAATTGAGCGCGGTGGCGGTGGGGGGTCAAGCGGGGGCTGGCACATCGGCCGGACGCCGCGCGGCAGTGGATTGGGAGGGCGGCATGGGTGTTGAACTGATTGGCTATCACCACAGTGTTTATCTCCGGATTGCGCGGCTGGTGCTGTTGGAGAAGGACGTTGCGTTCGACCATCTGGAGGTTGATCCGTTTGCCGAGGTGCCGGCCTGGTAGCTGGCTCTGCATCCGTTCGGGCGGGTGCCTGCGCTGCGGCACGATCGGTTCGTGGTCTACGAAACTTCGGCGATCGCTCGATATGTCGACGCGGCATTTCCCGGGGTGCGGCTGGTGCCTGAGGACGCGCAGGCGCAGGGGCGGATGCAGCAGGTGATCTCGATCGTCGACAGTTATGGTTACTGGCCAATGGTGCGGCAGGTGTTTGCGCATGCGGTGTTTCGCCCTTCGGCTGCGGCGGATGCAGCCGAGATCAGGGAAGGCCTGGCAGGTTCGTCGGCGGTGTTGCGGGCGCTGGAGCCGCTGGTTGAGGGGAGGTGGATTGTGGGCGACCGGCTGAGCCTGGCGGACCTGCATCTGGGGCCGATGATGGCGTATTTTGTGGCCGCGCGAGAGGGGGCGGCGATGCTGGCGGATTATCCGCGGCTTATGCCTGCGTTCTGCCGAACGCCCTGTCCAACGCGGCGGAGATCAAGACCCAGTGGGGCAGCAAGGCCAATCCGCTGGAGACCGCGGTGTTCGCCTGGCCGTCGGATGGCACCATCGTGCCGATCATCGCCTATGCCTCCGACAGCGATGATGCACGCAGCTCGGCCAAGGCGGTGTCGCGTGCGCTGCTGACCTTCATTGCCTATCTGCGCAAGCTGACCAAGGAAGAGTTGTGCGGCCGCAACATCCATTTGGTCGCACACTCGATGGGCAACTATGTGCTGCGCAACACGCTGCAGGCGATGATCAGCGAATTGGGCGCCAAGGCGCTGCCGCGGGTGTTCAAGAACATCTTCTTGATGGCGGCGGATGAGGACGACGACGCGTTCGAGCATGCTGACAAGCTGGCCCGCCTGCCGGAGCTGGGCGAAGCGGTGCATGTCTATTTCGCTCGCAACGACCGGGCACTGACGATCAGCGATGTGACCAAGGGCAATCCGGACCGGCTGGGCTCGACCGGGCCGCGCACCCTGACCTCGCTGCCGCAGAAGGTGACGTTGGTTGACTGCACGGACGTGTCGGAGACGTCGCCGATCATCGATGCGCGACATCAGTATTACCGCAAGCGGCCCGAGGTTCTGACCGATATCCGCGCGGTGATCGCCGGCACCCCGGCCGAGGCGATCGCTGGGCGCGAATGGATCTCTGCACGCTTCAGCTATCGCATTCGTCCGAAGTCCTGAGGGCCTGGGCCTAAAGGCAAGCTGGGCCGCACGCCGCCCTAACCCGCCAGGGACCGAGCCTCTGGTCCTCAAGCATGAAAGTGTAAACGGGTCTGGGGCGACGCCACTCGCCCTATGCGTCCCGCCAGATCTTCCCTCGCGCCCGCACGGGATCAAGCAGCGACCAATCCCCCTGCGGCAGCACATGCCCCTTGGGAAACGGCGGCCGGGGTTCCATGCCCAGCGAGATCATCACGCGGTCATCACGATAGTAGCATTGCAGGATGATGCGGGTGAGCAGGGTGAGGTCCATGCCGCCCTCCGTGCGCAGGGTGGCGCAGACCTCTTCCTGTGTGTCGATGGGCAGGTCGGCGAGGCTGCCGCTGGCGAGGGTTTCGAGTTTGGCCAGGGCGCGGTGCACGGCTGTGGCGTCGCGGCCCAGGCTCTTGGCGATATCGGCCTGGATCAGCGTGTCATCGGCGCCGGGCACCTTGAACTCCGCGCTGGCCGGGATCATGCGGGCGCACATGGCGGCCAGCGCGCGCTTCTCGGCGTCGCTGAGGGTGGGGTCGCCCCAGGCGGGGGAGGGAGCGGAGACGGTGTTGGACACTGGGAAAATTCCTCAATCGAACAGAGTGGCCAGGCGCTGCTTCATCTGATCGGCGATGTAGAGTGCCAGGGCCTGGATGGTGGAGGTGGGGTTGACGCCGCCGGAGGTGGTGAAGATCGAGCCGTCGACGATGAACAGGTTCTTCACGTCATGGGTGCGGCCCCAACCGTTGACGACGCTGCGTGAGGGGTCCTCGCCCATGCGCGCGGTGCCGAGCAGGTGCCAGCCGCCGTTCAGGATCGGGCGTTCGACGCCGATATCCCAGGCGCCGGCTTCGCGCAGCGCTTCGGTGGCGCGCGCTATGGCGTGGTCCAGCATGCGGTTGGAGTTGTCGCTGAGCGTGTAGTCGATCTTCGGGGCGGGAATGCCGTGGGCGTCCTTGAGGATCGGGTCCAGGGTGACGCGGTTATGCGCCTCCGGCAGGTCCTCGCAGATGGCGGCGATGTTCATGCGGTGGTTGTGGAGTTTTCGGTGCTCAGCATGGTGCTCGGCGCCCCAGGGCAGCCGCCCCGTGGCCATCGATTGTTGCGCCTCCAGGATGGCGCCGACGCCGCGGCCGAACTGCCAGGAATAGCCGCGCACGAAGCCGCGCGAGGGGTCGGACTCGTAGAATTCGTGGCTCCACAGCGACAGCGGCGGGCCGCGATTGCCGTCGGTCTCCTCGTTGAAATAGCCCCAGATGCTGGCATAGGGATGGAACATCAGGTTCCGCCCCACCTGGTCTGACGAATTGGCCAGGCCGTTCGGGAAGCGCTCGGATTTCGAGTTCAGCAACAGCCGTGCGGTGCCGATGCCGTTGGCCGCCATCACCACGACATGGGCGGGCTGGAACTGCTCCACCCCGTCGCGGTCATAGTAGATCACGCCATTGGCCATGCCGGTGGCGTTGTCCACCGTGATCTCGCGCACGCGCGCCCGGGTGCGCAGCTCGACTCCCGCCCGGATGGCGTGCGGCCAATAGGTGATATCGGTGCTGGCCTTCGCCCCCTGGGCACAGCCGGCGATGCAGTGGCCGAGATTGATGCAGGGCGCGCGGCCTTCGTATTCCCGCGTGGTCACTGCGCAGTCGCTCGGCCACCAGTGCCAGCCGAGCCGGTTCATCGCTTCGCCGAGCATGCGCCCGGAGCGGCCCATCGGCAGCGGCTCCATCGGCGGCGTCTTCTGCGGCGGATAGGCGGGGTCGCCGGTCATGCCGGACACGCCGGTCATGCGGTCATTCTCGGCGAAGAACGGTTCGAGCTGATGGTAATCCACCGGCCAGTCATCGGCCACGCCATCGAGCGACTTCACCTTGAAATCGGACGGATGCAGCCGCGGATAATGCGCCGCATACAGGATGGTGCTGCCGCCGACGGCATTGAAGTTCAGCACCTTGATCGGCGAGTTGTCGTCATTGACCGGATAGTCCGACCAGAGCTGGCGCCGGTTCGGCGAGGTCGCCATGTCGTTGAACTGCCGCGCCTCCCAGTCCCGGCCGTTCGAGGGATAGTCGGTCGGGTTCTGCCAGTCCCCCTGTTCCAGACAGAGGATTCTCATCTTGGTATCGGCCAGGCTCCAGGCCACGGCAGCACCCGAGGCACCGGAGCCGATGATGAGCACGTCGACGGGATCAAGCTGGGGCATGGGGTCTCCTCAATCGAACAGCGTGTCGAGCCGCTGTTTCATCTGGTCGGCAATGTAGAGCGCTATGGCCTGGATGGTCGAGGTGGGGTTCACGCCGCCGCCGGTCACGAAGACCGAGCCGTCGATGACGAACAGGTTCTTCACATCATGGCTGCGGCCCCATTCGTTGACCACCGAGCGCGCGGGGTCGGTGCCCATGCGCGCGGTGCCCAGGAGATGGCCGGGATAGTTAAGCACCTCGCGCGAGACCGTAATCGTGTGGGCACCGGCTTCGCGCATGATCTCGGTGCCGCGCGCGATGCCGTGTTCCATCATGCGCCGAGTGTTCTCGGACAGCGTGTAGTCGATGCGCGGTGCGGGAATGCCATGCGCGTCCTTCAGCACCGGATCCAGCGTGATCCGGTTATGCGCCTCCGGCAGGTCGTCGCACGCCACGCCGACATGGAAGCGGTGACTATTGAACCGGCGCATCGCGGCGTGGTGGCCGACCCCCCAGGGGATGCGGCCGGATTCCACGCCGGTCATCGCCTCGCCCACCGGCCCGGGCCCGCGGCCGAATTGCAGCATGTAGCCGCGGACGAAATCGCGGGCGGGGTCGGTTTCGTAGAACTGTTTGCTCCACAACGAGACGGTGGGTCCGCGCTGGCCCTCCAGCCGGTCGTCGACCCAGCCCTGGATGATCGGCCAGGGATGGAGCATCAGGTTCCGGCCGACTTGGCCCGATGAATTGGCCAGCCCGTTGGGGAAGCGCGCCGATGTCGAGTTCAGCAACAGGCGCGGCGTGCCGATCCCGTTGGCGGCCATGACCACGACATGGGCGGGCTGGAAGACTTCGCGGCCGTCGCGGTCGAAATAGATCGCCCCGGTCGCCATGCCGTCGGCGCCCACGGTGATCTCGCGCACGCGGCAGTTGGTGCGCAGCTCCACGCCGGCGCGGATCGCGGCGGGCCAATAGGCGATATCGGTGCTGCCCTTCGCCCCCTGGGCACAGCCCGGCAGGCAATGGCCCAGATTGATGCAGGGTGCGCGGCCGTCATGCTCCACCGTGGCGATGGCGGAGTCCGATGGCCACCAGTGCCAGCCCAGGCGGTTCAACGCCTCGGCCGCGCGCGTGCCGGAGGGGCCGAGCGGCACCGGCGGCAAGGGCGGGGTATGGTGGGGATAGGCGGGATCGCCCGCCAGCCCGGCCACGCCCATCACCTGATCGTTCTGGGCGAAGTAGGGCTCCAGCATCCGGTAGTCGATCGGCCAGTCAGCGGCCACGCCGTCCAGCGACTTCACCCGGAAATCGCTGGGATGCAGCCGCGGAAAATGCGCGGCGTAATGCACCGTGCCGCCGCCGACCGCGTTATAGGTCGCGATCTTGACGATCGAGTTGGCGTCGTTGATCGGATAATCGGCCGGCAACTGGCGGCGGTTGGCCATGATGTCGGCATCGCTATAGCGCCGCGCCTCCCAGTCCCGCCCATTGGCGGGATAGTCGGTCGGCTTCACCCAGTCGCCCTGCTCCAGGCAGACGATGCGCATCTTGGTGTCCGCCATCGACCAGGCAAACGCCGCCCCCGAGGCGCCGGAACCGATGATCAGGATGTCGACGGGTTCGGTCATGGTGCTCAATCGAACAGAGTGGCCAGGCGCTGCTTCATCGCATCCGCGACGTAGAGCGCCAGCGCCTGAATCGTGCAGGTCGGGTTCACCCCGCCGGCCGAGACGAACAGCGAGCCGTCGATGACGAACAGGTTCTTCACATCATGGCTGCGCCCCCAGGCATTGACCACCGAACTCGCCGGGTCGTCGCCCATGCGCGCGGTGCCCAGATTGTGCCAGCCCGACAGCGCGATCGGGTTGACCGTGGAGATGTCGGTGGCCCCCGCGGTGGCCAGCAACAGGCGCGCCTTCTCGATCCCATGGGCGATCATGCGGTGGGTGTTCTCGCCGATGGTGTAGTCGATCTTCGGGGCGGGGATGCAGTGGCCGTCGGTCAGCACGGGATCCAGCGTGACCCGATTATGCGCCTCGGGCAGGTCGTCGGTGACCAGCGACAGGTTGAGGCGCCGATAGTGCAGCCGGTGCATCACCGCATGGTGGTCCGCCCCCCAGGGCAGGCGGCCATGCTCGAAGCTGGTGGTCGCCTCGGTGACCGGACCGATGCCGCGGCTGATCTGGAAGATGTAGCCGCGCTTGAAGTCCCGCGCCGGGTCGGTCTCGTAGAATTCGTGGCTCCACAGGCTCAGCGGCGGCCCGCGATTGCCGTCGATCTCGTGATCGACATAGCCATAGACGGAGACATAGGGGTGCAGCATCAGGTTCCGCCCCACCTGGTCCGACGAATTGGCCAAGCCGTTCGGATGCTGCGCATTGGCCGAGGCGAGCAACAGGCGCGGCGTGCCGATGCCGTTGCAGGCGACGACGACGACATGGGCGGCCTGGAGCCGCAGCGTGCCATCGGCGTCGAAATACTCGGCCCCGCTCGCCCGCCCGTCCTCGCCGGTGGTGATGCGCTTCACCCGGCAATGCGTGCGCAACTCAACGCCGGCGCGGATGGCGGCGGGCCAATAGGTGATGTCGGTGCTTGCCTTGGCCCCCTGCGCGCACCCCGGCGTGCAATGCGCCAGGTTGATGCATTTCGCCCGCCCCTGGTACTCCTCGGTCGCCGCCGTGTTGTCCGCCGGCCACCAGTGCCAGCCGAGCTTGTTCAGCGCCGTGCCCCAGACCAGGCCGGAGCGGCCCAACGCATGCGGCGGCATCTGTGGCCGTTTGCCCGCGGGATAGGCGGGATCGCCCTCCAGGCCGGAGACACCGGTCATGCGGTCGTTCTCCGCGTAGTACGGCGCAAGCTGGTCGTAGGAGATCGGCCAGTCGGCGCCGACACCGTCCAGCGTCCTGGTGCGGAAGTCGCTGGGATGCAGGCGCGGGAAATGCGCCGTGTACATGATCGTGCCGCCACCGACGCCGTTGAAGTTCATGATCTTGATCGGCGAGGCGTCGTCGTTGATCGGGTAGTCCTCCGCACGCCCGCGCCGGTTCGGACTGGGCGAGAAATCGGTGGTGATGCGCGCTTCCCAGTCGCGCCCATTGGCCGGGTAATCGGTGGGCTTCACCCATCCGCCCTGTTCCAGGCAGACGATGCGCATCTTCGTCTCGGCCATCGACCAGGCGAAAGCGGCGGCTGAGGCACCTGCGCCAATGATCAGGATGTCGGCAATATCGTCGGTCATGGTGCTCAATCAAACAGAGTGTCGAGGCGCTGCTTCATCTGGTCGGCAATGTAGAGTGCCAGGGCCTGGATGGTCGAGGTCGGGTTCACCGCGCCGGCGGTGACGAAGATCGAACCGTCGACAATGAACAGGTTCTTCACGTCATGCGCCCGCCCCCAGCCATTCACCACCGAGGTCCGGGGATCCTCGCCCATCCGCGCGGTGCCCAGATTGTGCCAGCCGCCGAAGACGATCGGGTACTGCACGCCGATGTCCCGCGCCCCCGCCGTGCGCAGCACCGTCTTGCAGCGCTCCACCCCGTGCTCGATCATTTTCCGGCTATTCTCGCCGATGGTGTATTCCACCTTCGGGGCCGGGATGCCGTGGCTGTCGGTCAGCACGGGGTCCAGCGTGACGCGGTTATGCGCCTCCGGCAGATCGTCCACCACCACCGAAAGATTGAGTTTGCGATAGGAAAGTTCGCGAAACCGCGCATGATGCGCCGCCCCCCATGGCAGGCGCCCGTTCTCATGGCTGCCGATCGCCTCGGCCACCACCCCGTTGCCGCGGCCGATCTGCAGCATGTAGCCGCGCTTGAAATCCCGCCCGGGGTCGGTCTCGTAGAATTCATGGCTCCACAAATTGAGCGGCGGTCCGCGATTGCCGTCGACCTCCTCGTCCATGTAGCCGAAGACCTGGATATACGGATGGAACATCAGGTTCCGCCCCACCTGGTCCGACGAATTGGCCAGCCCGTTCGGATGGCGCTCGCTCGCCGAATTCAGCAACAGCCGCGAAGTGCCGATGCCGTTGCACGCCACCACCACCACATGCGCCGCCTGGAGATGCAGCGTGCCATCGCGGTCGAAATACTCAACGCCCGTCGCCATGCCGTCATCGCCAGTGACGATCCGCCTGACCCGGCAATGGGTGCGCAGTTCCACCCCCGCCCGGATCGCGGCCGGCCAATAGGTGATGTCGGTGCTGCCCTTCGCCCCCTGCGCGCAGCCCGGCGTGCAATGGCCCAGGTTGATGCACTTGGCGCGGCCCTCGTAATCCTCGGTGGCGATGGTCGCGTCGGACGGCCACCAGTGCCAGCCGAGCTTGTTCATCGCCTCGCCCCATATCTTCCCGGACCGCCCCAGCGGCAGCGCCGGCATCAAACGCCGGCTGCTTTGCGCCACGCCATTGGGCGGATAGGCGGGATCGCCCGCCATGCCGGACACGCCCATCATGCGGTCGTTCTGATTGTAATACGGCTCCAGCATGTCATAGCTGACCGGCCAGTCGTCCCCCACCCCGTCCAGCGTCTTGGTGCGGAAATCGGAAGGATGCAGCCGCGGCCAATGCGCGGTGTACATCACCGTCCCGCCGCCCACCCCGTTGAAGTTCACCACCTTGATCGGCGAGGCATCGTCGTTGATCGGATAATCCTCGGGCCGGCCGCGCCGGTTCGGGCTCGGCGAATAATCCCCCATCGCCCGCGCCTCCCAATCCCGTCCGGTCGAGGGATACTCGGCCGGGTTCATCCAGCCGCCCTGTTCCAGACACACGATGCGCATCTTGGTGTCCGCCAGGCTCCACGCCACGGCGGCGCCGGAAGCCCCGGCACCGATGATCAAGACGTCTACGATATCGTCGGCCAATTCCGTTGTCCTAGTCAAAGAGGTTGGCAAGGCGCTGCTTCATCTGGTCCGCGATGTAAAGCGCCAGCGCCTGGATGGTAGGGGTCGGGTTGACCCCGGCGGAGGTGACGAACAGCGAGCCGTCGATGATGAACAGGTTGCGCACATCATGCGCCCGCCCCCATTCATTGACCACCGACGTGCGGGGATCGATGCCCATCCGCGCGGTGCCCATCAGGTGCCAGCCGCCATAGGGCAGCGGCCCCTCGGATTCCACCCGATACGCACCGGCCGCCTTCAGCACCTCGGTCCCGCGCGCGATCGCGAAATCGATCATCCGCCGGCTGTTCTCGCTCAGCGTATAGGCGATCCGGGGCGCCGGAATCCCATCGGAATCCCGCAGCACGGGATCGAGCGTCACCCGGTTATGCGGCTCCGGCAGGTCCTCCAGGATCGCCCCTAGCCCAGTGCCGCGCCGGTGATAGCGCCGACACGCCGCATGATGCCCGGCACCCCAGGGGATCAGCCCGCTGGCCGTGCCATCGAACGCCAACGCCGCCGTGCCCTCGCCGCGCGAGAACTCCCAGATGAAGCCGCGCTTGAAGCCCCGGCTCTCGTCAGTTTCGTAGAACTGGTGGCTCCACATGGCATTGTCCGGCCCGCGCTCGCCGTCCAGTTCACGATCGAAATAGCCGAAGATGCTGACATAGGGATGGAACATCAGGTTCCGCCCGACCTGGTCCGACGAATTGGCCAGCCCGTTCGGGAACCGCTCCGACTTCGAGTTCAACAGGATGCGCGGCGTGCCGATGCCGTTGCAGGCCATGACGACGATATGCGCCGCCTGGAGCCGCTCGGCACCGTCGCCATCGTAGTAGATCACCCCATTGGCCAACCCGTCCGGCCCCAGCGTGATCTCCCGCACCCGGCAGCGCGTGCGCAGTTCCACCCCGGCCCGGATCGCCGCGGGCCAATAGGTGATATCCGTGCTGCCCTTCGCTCCCTGCGCGCAGCCGGCGGTGCACTGGCCGAGATTGATGCAGGCCGGCCGCCCCTCGTATTCCTCCGACGCAATCGTGCTATCGCTCGGCCACCAGTGCCACCCCAGCTTGTTGAAGCCTCGGCCAAGGGTTTCGCTGGCGCGGCCCATCGGCAGCGGCTTCATCGGCACGGTCTTGCCGGGATAGGCGGGATCGCCGGCCAGGCCCGACACCCCCATCATCCGGTCGTTGACATCATAGAACGGTGCCAGCGTGGCGTAGTCGATCGGCCAGTCATCGGCGATGCCGTCCAGCGACTTCACCCGGAAATCGCTCGGATGAAAACGCGGCGTATGCGCGCCATACAGCACCGTGCCGCCGCCCACGCCGTTGAAGTTCGCAACCTTGATGCACGAGCCGTCCTCGTGGATCGGATAGTCGGTGACCCGCTGGCGCCGGTTCGGGCTGATGGCGAAATCGCCGCCATTGCGCGCCTCGGCATCGCGCCGCGTGGCGGGAAATTCCGCCGGCTTCGTCCATTCCCCCTGTTCCAGGCAGACGATGCGCATCCGCGTCTCGGCCATCGACCAGGCAAATGCCGCCCCGGAAGCACCGGCACCGATGATCAGGATATCGACCGGGTCGCTCATCAATCGAACAACGTGGCCAGGCGCTGCTTGATCTGGTCGCCGACATACAGCGACAACGCCTGGATCGTGCGCGTCGGGTTCACCCCGGCCGAGGTGACGAAGATCGAGCCATCGACTACGAACAGGTTCTTCACGTCATGCGCCCGCCCCCACTCGTTGACCACCGAACGGGTGGGGTCCAGCCCCATCCGCGCGGTGCCCATCATGTGCACCCCGTTGGTGCGGATCGGCGCCTCGCTAACGATGTCGCGCGCGCCTGCGGCCCTCAGGATATCGGCCCCGCGGGCAACGGCATGGTCCAGCATGCGGCGCGAATTCTCCGACAGCGTGTAGTCGATTTTCGGGGCGGGAATGCCGTGGCTGTCGGTCAACAGGGGATCGAGCGTCACCCGGTTATGCGCCTCCGGCAGATCCTCGCAGATCGCCACCATCCCGGTGCGCCGCCCGGCGAGTTTGCGATACGCCGCATGATGGCCTTCACCCCATGGCACCATGCCGCCAGCCATGCCGAGAATGGCGGACATCACCGGGTTCTGTCCGCGCACCATCTCGAAAGTATAGCCGCGCGCAAAGCCCCGGCTCAGGTCGGTCTCGTAGAATTCCTGGCTCCACATCGTGTTGCCCGGCCCGCGCCAGCCATCGGTCGGTTCGTCGAAATAGCCGAAGATCGCGGCATAGGGATGGAACATCAGGTTCCGCCCGACCAGGCCCGAGCTGTTGGCGATGCCGGTCGGAAAACGCTGCGACTTCGAGTTCAGCATGATCCGCGCGGTGCCGATCGCGTTGCACGCGATGATGACGATATGCGCGCCGATGAAGCACTCCTTCCCGTCAGCATCGTAGTAGACGACCCCGTTGGCCATGCCGTCATCGCCGACCGTGACCTCGCGCACCCGTGCCCGGGTCCGCAGTTCCACGCCGGCGCGGATGGCCGCCGGCCAGTAGGTGATATCGGTGCTCG
>CAXNGD010000042.1:0-12257 GCA_964201575.1 Acetobacterales bacterium
CGCATTGGGTCTTCGGCGAGGAAGTTCCATGCGTCTTTGCATGCTTGGACGATGGCGTCGTAGCTGTCCCAGACCAGACTGCTGAGTTTGTTGGCGCGCAAGTAGTCCCAGACGTTTTCCATGGCGTTGAGTTCGGGCGCATAGGGTGACCTCGCGGCACCTGTTCGCGCGGGGGCATCCTGGATCAATTCGGCCAGCCCCTGGGCACGGCCAGCAGAGGCACCTGCGCGTGAGCATCGCCCAAACCACCATTGCGAACCCTGACGATCCGCCCATCGCCTATATCGACCCTGCCATGTCGGCCACGCGCCGTGTGGTGGTCCGCGCCATCGAACGGATCACCGGCCAGCGCAAGCTCAAGGCGGTCTACAGCAACTTCCGCGCCGAGGGCGGCACTGCCGACTCGTTCTGGGACGAGATGCTGCGCCGCTCAGCCATCGAGCTGGATTTCGACCGCAGCGCCATCGAGCGCATCCCGCGCGAAGGCCCGCTGATGGTGGTGGCAAACCACCCGTATGGGTTGGTCGATGGCTTCGCGCTGTGCTGGCTGATCAGCCAGGTGCGGCCGGATTTCAAGCTGCTGATCAACTCCGTGCTGTCCCAGGCGCCGGAGACGGCGGCGCGGTTCCTGCCGTTGGATTTCTCCGGCACGCGCGAGGCCCAGCTGCTCAACATCCGCTCGCGCGCGGCCGCCCGGGCGCAACTTGAACAGGGCGGCTGCCTCGTGGTCTTCCCGGCCGGCGCCATCTCCACCGCGCCGGATCGCTGGGGCCGCCGCCCGGCGATGGACGGGCCGTGGCAGCCGATCGCCGGGCAACTGGTCCAGCGCGGCCGCTGTCCGGTGCTGCCGGTCTGGTTCGCCGGGCAAAACAGCCGGCTGTTCCAGATCGTCAGCCACTATAGCGCCACCGTGCGCCTGGCCCTGATCGCCGGCGAAATCCGCCGCCGCTTCGGCACCCGCCTGCCGATGCGGATTGGCGAGCTGATCCCGTACAACGACCTAGCCGGGATCACCGACCGCACGGCACTCGCCAGCGAACTATGCCGCCGCACCTATGCGCTGGGCGGCATCGACACCACCATCCCCGGCACCATCGTCGACTGGCCGGTGGCGATCCAGGACAAGCCGCGCAAGGACCGCTGACGAATAGTCAAGCAAGGCTCCGCCGGCAAAGGGCCGGGGGCCCTTTGATCCCATGACTTTGCGCACGGCCCCCGCAATGCTCGTCGAGCCCGACACAGAAAAATGGGGTTCAAAGGGCCCTCGGCCCGTAACGCGAAAGCGTGCTGCGCACGACGCCGGCGGAGCCTTGCTTTCTCCCCCACTGGCCTGCGTCCCCCCCCTGCGCTATGACGACCGCGTTACCTTGGAGGCCCACCCCCTTGAACGCACCTGCTGCGCGCTTCGGCGCGAATTCCCTGCGCAATGGCCCCGACGCCCGCGGCCGCTTCGGCGAGTTCGGCGGGCGCTTCGTGGCCGAGACGCTGATGCCGCTGATCCTGGAGGTTGAGGCCGCCTATAACGCCGCCAAGGCCGACCCGGCATTCCAGCCCGAGCTGGACCGATACCTGAAGGACTATGTCGGCCGGCCAAGCCCGCTGTGGTTCGCCGAGCGGCTGACCAAAAAGCTCGGCGGCGCCCGCGTCTATATGAAGCGCGACGAGCTGAATCACACCGGCGCGCACAAGATCAACTCGTGCATGGGCCAGATCCTGCTGGCCAAGCGCATGGGCAAGACCCGCATCATCGCCGAAACCGGCGCCGGCCAGCACGGCGTGGCGACCGCCACCGTCTGCGCCCTGTTCGGTCTGCCCTGCACCGTCTACATGGGCGCCGTCGACGTCGCCCGCCAGGCGCCCAACGTGTTCCGCATGAAACTGCTCGGCGCCGAAGTCATCCCGGTCACCTCCGGCGCCTCCACGCTGAAGGACGCGATGAACGAGGCCCTGCGCGACTGGGTCGCCAATGTCCACGACACCTTCTACATCATCGGCACCGTGGCCGGCCCGCACCCGTACCCGATGATGGTGCGCGACTTCCAGAGCGTAATCGGCGACGAGGCCAAGGCGCAGTTGCAGGAACAGGCCGGGCAGCTGCCGGATTTCTGCGTGGCGGCGATCGGCGGCGGGTCGAACGCGATGGGGCTGTTCCACCCGTTCCTGGACGACCCCTCGGTGCGGCTGATCGGCGTCGAAGCCGCCGGCCACGGGCTTGACACCTTCCAGCACGCCGCCTCCCTCTCGCGCGGTCGGCCGGGCGTGCTGCACGGCAACCGGACCTATCTGCTGCAGGACGCGGACGGGCAGATCCAAGAGGCGCACTCGATCTCCGCCGGGCTGGATTATCCCGGCATCGGCCCAGAGCATTCCTGGCTGCACGAGATCAAGCGCGTCGAATACGTCGCCGCCACCGACAACGAGGCGCTCGACGCCTTCCAGCTCTGCACCCGCACCGAGGGCATCATCCCCGCCCTTGAGCCCGCCCACGCCCTGGCCCATGTGGCGAAAATGGCGCCGACGATGGACCGCGACAAAATCATCCTGATGAATCTGTGCGGCCGCGGCGACAAGGACATCTTTACGGTTGCCGATGCGCTGGGGGTCAAGCTGTGAGCCGCATTGCTAAGCGTTTCGCCAAGCTGAAGGCCGAGGGCCGCGGCGCCCTGATCCCGTTCGTCGAGGCCTGGGACCCCGACCAGGCGACCTCGCAGGCGATCCTGAACGGCATGCCCGGCGCCGGGGCCGATTTGATCGAGATCGGCTGCCCGTTCACCGACCCGATGGCCGATGGCCCGACCATCCAGCTCGCTGGCCGCCGCGCGCTGGATGCCGGCGCCAACATGAAGCACACGCTGCAAATGGTGCGCGACTTCCGCAAGATCGATGCCGACACGCCAATCATCCTGATGGGCTACCTCAACCCGATCCTGTCCTATGGGGTGGAGGTATTCTGCACCGATGGCGCGAAAGCCGGGATCGACGGGCTGATCATCGTCGACCTGCCGAGCGAGGAAGCCGACCTCGTCCTGCCGCACGCCACTGCCAACAGCCTGGACATCATCCGCCTGATCGCGCCCACCACCGATGATGCCCGCTTGCCGCTGGTGCTGAACGGCTCGTCCGGCTTCGTCTATTACGTCTCGATCACCGGCATCACCGGCACCCGCACCGCCAGCGCCGACGAGCTCGCCGACGCCATTCCGCGCATCCGCCGCGTCACCGACCTGCCGATCGCCGTCGGCTTCGGCGTGCGCACGCCCGAACAGGCCGCCGGGGCGGTGAAACATGCCGATGGCGCTGTCGTCGCCTCCGCCCTGATCGACATCGTCAAGGCCGACCTGGACGCCAACGGTGGCAAGCCCAAGCCGGACACCGCCGACAAGGTTCTGGCCCAGGTCCGTGCCCTCGCAGAAGGCGTGCGCGGCGCCCGCGCGATGGTGTAGACTGTCGCCCATGAGCGACCAGCCGGACAACCTCGTACTGGTCTATCTCCGCCGCATCGACGAGCGGCTGGAGCGGATGGAGGCTGACCTACAAGACGTGAAACGGCGCCTCACCGCCCTGGAGGAAAGCCAGGCGCGTATGCACCAGGACGTCGCAGGTGTCCGCGGCGACTATGCCGGACTGCAACTCCGGATGGACCGCTTCGACGACCGTCTTGCGCGCATCGAACGCCGCCTTGATCTGACCGAGGTCCGCCGATGAACTGGCTCACCGAATTCGTCCGCCCAAAGATCCGAACGCTGCTCGGACGACAGGAGGTGCCGCTGAACCTCTGGGTCCAGTGCCCGAGCTGCCAGCATATGGTGTTCCACGCCGAGCACGAGAAGAACCTGCGCGTCTGCACCCAGTGCGGCCATCATTCCCGCATCACCGTCGCGCTGCGCCTGGCCGGCACCTTCGACGATGGCGCCTGCAGCCGCATCGAGCTGCCGCGCGTTCCCGCCGACCCGCTGCGCTTTCGTGCCACCAAACGCTACACGGACCAGTTGCGTGAAGCCCGCGAAAAGACCGTGCTGGATGACGCCATCGCCGTTGCCCATGGCAAGATCGGCGGTCACAAGGCGGTGGTTGCCGTCATGGCCTTCAAGTTCATCGGCGGCTCGATGGGGGCGGCCGTCGGCGAGGGCATCGTCGCCGCGGCCAAGCTCGCGGTGCTGCAGGACGCGCCGCTGATCATCTTCACTGCCTCGGGCGGTGCGCGCATGCAGGAGGGGGCGATCAGCCTGATGCAGATGCCGCGCACCGTCATCGCCACGCAGATCGTCAAGGAAGCCGGCCTGCCCTTCATCACCGTACTGACCGACCCCACCACCGGCGGCGTCACCGCAAGCTTCACCATGCTGGGCGATATCCAGATCGCCGAGCCCGGGGCCGAGATCGGCTTTGCCGGCGCGCGGGTGATCGAACAGACGGTGCGCGAAAAACTGCCCGAGGGGTTCCAGCGCAGCGAGTATCTCCTCGCGCACGGCATCCTGGACATGGTGGTGAAGCGGCCCGACATGAACGAGACACTCGGCCGGCTGATCTCCTTGCTGCGGGTCAAGGAACTCGCACCCGCAGCATGAGTCACGGCCGCATCGAGGCGGTGATCGAGCGGCTGCATTCGCTCTATCCGCGCTACATGGACCTCAGCCTCGAACGGCTGCATCGGCTGCTGGCTCAGCTTGGCCATCCGGAGCGAAACCTGCCGCCGGTGCTGCACGTCGCCGGCACCAACGGCAAGGGCAGCACCTGCGCTTTCCTGCGCGCTATCGCCGAAGCCGCCGGGATGCGCGTTCATGTCACCACCTCGCCGCATTTGGTGCGCTTCAACGAACGCATCCGCCTGGCCGGCACGCTGGTCAGCGACGAGCAGTTGCTCACCGTGCTGGACGAGATCGAGCGCATCAACGCGGGCGCTGAGATCACCGTCTTCGAAGTGCTGATGGCCGCGACCTTCCTGCTGTTCGCCCGCGTCCCGGCCGACCTCGTCATCCTCGAAGTCGGCCTCGGCGGGCGGTTCGACGCCACCAATGTGATCGACGACCCGATCGCCTGCGCCATCACCTCGATCTCGCTCGATCACCGCGAGATGCTCGGCGACACACTCGCGAAAATCGCCTTCGAGAAGGCCGGGATCATCAAGCCCGGCATCCCCGTGGCTACCGGCCAGCAAACCGCCGAAGCCTTCGCCGTGATCGCGGCCGAGGCCAGCGCGCATGCCGGCCCGCTGCTGTCGCGCGGCCGCGACTGGCATGTCACCGCGCACGACAGCGGCTTCCTCTATAGCGACGCCGCCGGCACGCTCGACCTGCCCCCCCCTGCCCTACCCGGCGCCCACCAATACGACAATGCCGGCATCGCCATCGCCACCATCCGCGCCAGCAAACTGCCCATCCCCGACAGCGCCATCGCCCACGGCATCGCCACCGCCGAATGGCCCGCCCGGATGCAGCGCCTGACCGGCGACCTCACGAAGTTGCTGCCCACCAACTGGGAACTCTGGCTCGACGGCGGCCACAACCCCGGCGGCGGCAAGGTCATCGCCGACCACATCAAGGGCGCCTGGGCCGACCGCCCGACGCACCTCATCGTCGGCATGAAGAAGGCCAAGGACACCGCCGAATTCCTCGCGCCCCTGCTGCCGCTCGCCGCCTCCCTCTGGGCCGTCAGCGAACCCGGCCAATACTCCGCCCTGCCGGTCGAGGCGATCCTCGAAGCCGCACAGGGCCATGCCCGCCCCGGTCCCACCGTCGCAGAAGCCCTGCGTGCCCTGCCGCCCGGCCCCCCCGCCCGCGTGCTGATCTGCGGCAGCCTCTACCTCGCCGGCGAAGTCCTCAAATGCGACGGCTGGCCCTACGAACAAAGGAAATCCTGATGAAGAAGATCCTGGTCATCCACGGCGCCGGCATGGACATGCGCGGCAAGTTCGCCATCGAGACCTTCGGCCCGATGCTGCGGCCGGAATACGACGTGAAGATCCGCGCCTATGCCGCCGAGCTCGGCGTGGCCATCGAGATCTTCCACTCTAACACCGAAGGTGCTGTGATTGACCGGCTCTATGCCGCGCATGACGCCAACTTTGACGGCGCCATCATCAACCCCGCCGGCTTCACCCGCGGCTACCCGGCACTGAACGCCGCCGTCACCCAGGTGAAGTTCCCGGTTGTCGAAGTCCACATCTCCAATCCCGCCCGCCGCGGCATGGTTTCCGAGATCGGCGCGGCCTGCGTGATGACCATGGCCGGCTTCGGCATCCAGGGCTACGAACTCGCCCTGCGCGGCCTGCGCGATCGAAGCTAGCGATTCCAGGGGGCCGAGCCCCCTGGACCCTCATGACTTACGGGATGGGGCCTGGGGCGACGCCCCAGCGGGTCGAGGGCAGAGCCCTCGCCTTACCCTACCGCAATGACCTCAACCTCGATCTTCAACGCCAGGCTCACCAACCCGCCGACGATCAACGTGGAGGCCGGCTTGCGATCGCCCAGCGCCTCACCGCGCGAGGTGCGCACCGCCGCGAGGTGATCCAGGCTGGTCACGATGGTGGTGATCTTGACGATGTTATCGAGCGTCATGTTCACCGCCTTGAGCTGGGCGGTGATGTTCTTCCAGACGTTGCGGCCCTGCTCGGTGGCGTCCTCGGGCACCGAGCCGTCCATCGCGGCGCCGACCTGGCCGCTGATATAGACGGTGCGGCTGGCGCCGGTGACTTCGACGGCATGGGTGTATTGGCCCACCGGAGCGGGCGCGTCGGCGGCATTGCTGAGACGGATCTGCATGTTCGTTTCCCTATGGCAGGTTGGGCCGCCAGGCTTCGTCGAACCCTCGCACCCGCGGCAGGGCCAACATATCCCACGGACTGGGCATCTCGCCCACCCGCACGTGAATCAGGGCGGGGACCCGTGCGGCCAGGGCATCGCGCAGGGGTCGCTCCAGGGCCGCCTCGGTGTCCGCCCCATAGGCCTTCATGCCGAAGCTCTCGGCAAACTTGACGAAGTCCGGGTTGGTCAGGTCGGCGGCGATGATGCGGTTGCCGAAGCGTTCGGCCTGAATGCGGCGGACATTGCCGAACGCCGAATCGTCGAACACCACGGCCACAACGGGCAGCTTGTGATGCATGGCGGTGGCGAGTTCCTGGGCCTGGTACATGAACCCGCCATCGCCGCAGATCGCCACGACCGCGGCATCGGGCCGCCCGGCCTGGACGCCGAGTGCCGTGCCATAGCCCCAGCCGAGATTGTCCTGGTAGCCCGGCGAGATGTAGCGCCGTGGGGCATCGACCTCGAAAGCCAGCCGGCCCATGAAGCCCACCTGGGTGACATCCTCGACCACCACGCCATCCGCCGGCAGAGCTGCCCGGATGGCGCGCAGAAACCCCATCTGCGGCTCCTGGCGCGAAATGCGCTCGGCGAACCAGGCCTGGTGCGCCGCCACATCATCGCGCCGCAACGCGGTCCCGGCCGGCAGCGCGGCCAGCAGCGCCCGCACCCCATCGGCGGCATCGGCATGGATCGCCACATCCGGGCGGCGGAAGCAGAAATGCTCCTCGGGGTCGATATCGAGCCGGATGATCTTCATGGCCGCATCGGTGCCCCAGCCGGACTGGGCGAAATGCATCCGCGTGCCAATGCCCAAGACCACATCGGCGTCTTCCCACAGCCTGTGCGTCACCGGCAGTGAGGTGGCCAGGGGATGGGTGGCGGGAATGACCCCGCGTCCCCGGCGATACGTACCCACCGGCGCGCCCAGCCGCTCGGCCAGCGCTAGGATCTCCGCGGCGGCATCCAGCGCCCCGCCGCCGGCCAGGATCAGCGGGCGTTTGGCACCTTCCAGCAACTCGACGGCCTGCTCGATCGCGACCGTATCGATCCCCGGGCGTTCCACCGGCAACGGCGCCATTGCCCGGACCTCACCGGGGCGACCCCAGGTGTCGATGCCGCATTCCAGCGCCACTGGCCGGGTCCGTCCGCGCAAAGCGGCCTGGATGGCCTCGGCGACCAGGTGCGGCACGTCGGACGGCCCGCCGATCCTGGCTGCATGCTTGGTCATGTGACGCAACAGGCCAAGCTGGTCCGGCAATTCGTGCAGCTGGCCCCAGCCGCGGTCGATGGTGTCGGATGGGATCTGACCCACCAGCGCCAGCACCGGCGCTCCGGTGCCATAGGCGGTCAACAGCGCCGCGCCGGCATTGAGGATGCCCGGGCCAGGCACCACGGCAAAGGCCTGTGGATGTCCGGTCGCCAGGGCCGCGCCAAGCGCCATATAGCCGGCGGTCTGTTCGTGGCGGGGATGCAGCACCCGGATCCGGCCATTCGACTGGGCGATGGCATCGAAGAGAAAGTCGTTGTGCACGCCTGGCAGGGCATAGAGCGTGTCGATGCCGTGGGCGAGCAGGGCGTCGACCGTGGCTTCGGCGGTGGTTTGGCGGGGCATTGGGTTCCTCCGGATTGCGGTCATTCTGGCACAGCGTCCGCCGAGGCTGTAAGCTGCGTCCAATTTGCGGGAGGCAATGGCGTGTATTCCCAGGCTCTGAACACCAAGGATACCAGCGGGGACAGCGAAGACCCCGAAGCCCTGGCGCGCTTCCAGGCGCGGATCGACGCCGAGGAGAAGATCGAGCCGAATGACTGGATGCCGGCGGCGTATCGCCGGACGCTGACGCGGCAGATCAGCCAGCATGCGCATTCGGAGATCGTCGGCATGCTGCCGGAAGGCAACTGGATCACCCGGGCACCCAGCCTGCGCCGGAAGGCCGCGCTGTTGGCCAAGGTGCAGGATGAGGGGGGGCACGGGCTGTATCTCTATGCCGCGGCCGAGACGCTGGGCACGGCGCGGGAGGAGTTGGTTGAACAGTTGCTGAGCGGGCGGGCGAAGTATTCCTCGATCTTCAACTATCCGACCCTGAGCTGGGCCGATATCGGGGCGATTGGATGGTTGGTGGACGGGGCGGCGATCATGAACCAGATCCCGCTTTGCCGGTGCTCGTACGGGCCGTATGCAAGGGCGATGATCCGGGTGTGCAAGGAAGAGAGTTTCCATCAGCGCCAGGGCTACGAGATCATGCTGACGCTGAGCCGGGGCACGGACGCCCAGAAGGCGATGGCGCAGGATGCGCTGAACCGCTGGTGGTGGCCGTGTTTGATGATGTTCGGGCCGCCGGATACGGATTCGCAGCATTCAGATGTCTCGATGCGGTGGAAGATCAAGCGGTTCACCAATGACGATCTGCGGCAGAAATTCGTCGACGCCACGGTGCCGCAGGGGCTGCATCTGGGGCTGAGCTTTCCGGACCCGGACTTGCGGTTCGCGGATGGGCATTGGCGGTTCGGGGCGATCGACTGGGCGGAGTTCCGGCGGGTGGTGGCGGGCGACGGGCCGCTCAATCGCGAGCGGCTGGCGGCGCGCAAGCAGGCGCATGAGGATGGCGGCTGGGTACGCGAGGCCGCCCTGGCGTTTGCCGCCAAGCGGCGGGCGCGGTCGAGGGCGGCCTGAGATGGAAGCGCGCACGCCGTTGTGGGAAGTGTTCATTCGCAGCCGCAACGGGTTGTCGCACCGGCATGTCGGCTCGGTTCATGCCGCGGATGCGACCATGGCTCTGGGGGCGGCACGCGATGTCTACACGCGGCGGGGCGAGGGGCTGTCGATCTGGGTGGTGCCTTCGGCGGCGATCACGGCGTCTGATCCCGCCGATCGGGAGATGATGTTCGAGCCGACGGCCTCCAAGATCTATCGGCATCCGACCTTCTATGAAGTGCCGGATGACGTTGGGCATATGTGATGTCGGACCGGTTCTCAGGCTTGCTGTTGCGGCGGGCGGATGATGCGCTGGTGCTGGGGCATCGGCTCTCCGAGTGGACAGGGCATGCGCCTTCGCTGGAGGAAGAATTGGCGTTGGCCAATCTGGCTTTGGACCTGATTGGGCAGGCGCGGGCGTTGTATGCGTTGGCGGCTTCGCGGGGGACTGGGGAGGACGAGGACTTGCTGGCGTATCTGCGGGGGGATCGGGAGTATACCAATCTGCTGTTGCTGGAATTGCCGAATGGGGATTTCGCGGTAACTGTGGCTCGGCTGTTCCTTTACTCGGCGTTTGCGGATCCGTTCTGGCGGGCGGCGACGGTGTCCCGGGATCGGGATCTGGCAGCGATTGCGGCGAAGGCGGAGAAGGAGACGGCGTATCATCTGCGGCATTCCGCGGAGTGGTTGATCCGGTTGGGGGATGGGACCGAGGAGTCGCACCGGCGGGCGCAGGCGGCTTTGGATCGGTTGTGGCCATATACCGGGGAGATGTTCGAGGCGGAGGACGATGTGCTGGTGGCGGCCGACATCACGCCGGAGCCGGCGGGGTTGGTGGAGGTTTGGGACCGGACGGTGGATGGAGTCTTGGCGGAGGCAACGCTGGTTCGGCCGAAGGCATGCTGGATGCAGAGCGGCGGGCGGGCCGGGCGGCATACCGAGCATCTCGGGCATATGCTGGCGGTGATGCAATCGGTGGCGCGGGTGCATCCGGGGGCGAAATGGTAGGGCTGCGGGAGCGCGCCCTCAGGGAACGTGCTTGGGCGGCAGCGGCGGGGGTGGTGGATCCGGAGATTCCGGTGTTGACCATTGAGGATCTGGGGGTTCTCCGGGAGGTTGTGGTGGAGGGGGACGGGGTGGAGGTTCGGATCACGCCGACCTATTCGGGCTGTCCGGCGATGGGGGTGATTGCGCTGGAGGTTGAGCTGGCGTTGGCGCGGGCGGGGATTGGGCAGGCGAGGGTGACGACGGTGATGGCGCCGGCGTGGACGACGGATTGGATGAGCGAGGCGGGGCGGGCGAAGCTGTTGGCGTATGGCATCGCACCTCCGCCGAGGGCGGCGGGGCGGCGGGCGTTGTTTGCCACGGAGGTGGCGGGGTGTCCGCGCTGTGGGAGCGAGGACACGGTGTTGCTGGCGGAGTTCGGGTCGACGGCTTGCAAGTCGTTGTGGCAGTGCCGGGCGTGCCGCGAGCCGTTTGATCAGTTCAAATGTCATTGAGTTTGTTTCATCGGCTGCGGATTTCGGATCGGCGGCAAGAGACGGCAGAGGCGGTTTCGCTGGCGTTTGAGGTTCCTGAATCGTTGCGGGAGGTGTTCCGGTTCCGGCCGGGGCAGTATCTGACGTTGCGGTGCCGGATTGGGGGCGAGGAGGTTCGGCGGGCCTATTCGATCTGTTCGGCGGATGAAGTCCGGGTGGCGATCAAGCATGTTCCGGATGGGGTGTTTTCCGGGCATGCCAATACGGTGCTGCAGGCGGGGGACGAGATTGAGGTGATGGCGCCGGAGGGGCGGTTTGGCTATGCGCCCGATCCGGCGGTGGCTGGGGTCTATCTCGGCGTGGCGGCGGGGTCCGGGATCACGCCGATCCTTTCGATCATGACGGCGATATTGGACGGGGAGGCGGGCAGCCGGTTCGTGTTGCTGTATGGCAGCCGGAATACGGCGGGGATTCTGTTCAGGTCGGCGCTGGAGGATTTGAAGGATCGGTATCTCGGTCGGTTGGTGGTGGTGCATGCGCTGTCGCGCGAGGCGCAGGATGTTGCGGCGCTGAATGGGCGGTTGGATGGGGCGAAGTTGCGGGCGTTGGTGCCGGGGCTGGTTGGGGGGGGGCGGGTGGACCAGGCATTTGTCTGTGGACCCGAGGGCATGATGGACGAGGTGCCCGGCGTGTTGGCGGCGTTGGGGGTGGCGGCGGAGCGGATCCAGGTGGAGCGGTTCACGGCAGGGGCGGCGAGCGGGGTTCGGCTTGTGTCGGCGAAGGCTGCGGATGAAGCGGCGGTTGCGGTGGCGACGATCATCCATGAGGGGGCGTCGCTTGAGGTCAGGGTGGCCGAGGGGGAGACGGTGCTGGATGCGGCGTTGCGGGCGGGGCTTGATCTGCCGTGGTCGTGCCATGGCGGGATGTGCAGTACGTGCCGGGCGCGGGTGATTGAGGGCGGGGTTCGGATGGCGGTGAATTTTTCGTTGGAGGCTTGGGAGACCGAGGCGGGGTATGCGTTGACGTGCCAGGCGCATCCGACGACTTCGCGGCTGGTGGTGGATTACGATCATAGCTGAGTTTTGTTTTGATATCGGAATAATTAGGACGCGCTGCTGCCGGGTTCAGGCGGGGCGCGTTTTTCGTGGGGGGTCCGGGTAGAGGGTGAAGCGGGGTTTGCGCTGAGGATAGATGGGATGGCGGTGGGGTTCCTGGGTGGGCTTCGGGGGCTTTGGGGGTTTGACGGCGCGGCAGCGGCGCTTCTGCGTGGGGGGAGGGAGGCGG
>CAXNGD010000043.1:0-12168 GCA_964201575.1 Acetobacterales bacterium
CAGGGTCTCGGACCCTGGTGGGGTCCGGGGCAAAGCCCCGGTCTTCCTCTCCCTCAAAACTCTCGGCCCCGCACCACCACCTTCGCCCCGAACCTATCGCGCAACGCATCGATCGCCGTCTGCGCCGCCGCCCGTCGCGGCTGTGCGGGATCGGCCAGGTCCGGCGGATCGGCCTGCCCCCCCGGCGCCAGCGGCTGCGCCCCGATCCCGATCAACCGCCACGCCGTCCCGTCCACCTCGCGCGCCAGCATCCCGCGCGCCGTCTCGAACAACCGCTCCGGCAGCCGCGTCGGATGCGGCCGGCGATGCGTCCGCGTCCGGCTGGCAAACGCCGCCGTCTTCAGCTTCAGCACAACGCCGGCCGCCGCGTACTCCGATTGCCGCAGCCGCAGCGCCAGCTTCTCCGCCAGCCGCCACAACTCGCGCTCCAGCGCCGCCCGCTCGGTCAGATCACTATTGAACGTCGTCTCGGCGGAGATCGACTTGGTCTCCCGGTCCGGCCGCACCAGCCGGCTATCCTGCCCCAGCGCCCGCTGCACCAATGCCGGTCCGTCATCCCCCAGCCGCCGCCGCGCCGCCCCCTCGTCCAGCGCCTGCAAATGCCCCAGCCGGGTGATCCCCATCCCCTCCAGCTTCTTCGCCAACGCCGGCCCCACCCCCGGCAGCAACCGCACCGGCTCCGGCGCCAAAAGCTTCGCCGCCTCCTCGCCGATCGCACAGAACCCGCGCGGCTTGTCCCACCCGGCGGCGATCTTCGCCATCAGCCGGTTGCGCGCCAGCCCGATTGATACCGTCACCCCCACCTGGCGCTCCACCTCCAACGCAAACCGCGCCAAAACCGCGGCCGGCGCCGCCCCATGCAACGCCTCCGTCCCGGCCAAATCCAGCGCCGCCTCATCGATCGACAAAGGCTGCACCAACGGCGTCAGCCGCCCCATCAGTTCCCGTATCTGCCGCGCCGCCGCCGTGTACTTGGAAAAATCCGGCCGGATCACCACCGCATCCGGACACGCCTTCAGCGCCTTGAACATCGGCATCGCGCTGCGCACGCCATACATCCGCGCCACATAACACGCCGCCGACACCACCCCGCGCACCCCGCCGCCGACAATCACCGGCCGCGCCAGCAACTCCGGCCGATCCCGCTTCTCCACGCTGGCATAGAATGCATCGCAATCCACATGCGCCACCGTCAGCGTCAACAACTCGGCATGCCGCACAATCCGCCGACTGCCACAGGCCGGGCACACCGGCGCCGGCCCGGGATCAGCCCCGCAATCCCGGCAAAGTGCTGCGATCAGACCGGCTGCGGCCACAACCAAGCCGCCCCGCGCACCCCCGAAGAATCTCCATGCATGTTCTTCACCACCGGCGTGTGCACGAAATCCGAAAACACATGCGGCGCCATCAGCCCAGGCACCACCGCATACAGATGCTCAAGGTTCGACAACCCGCCCCCCAGCACAATCACATCGGGATCGAGAATATTCACCACCACCGCCAACCCGCGCGCCAACCGGTCCGCATGCCGGTCCAATGCCGCCTGCGCGCGCGCCTCCCCCGCCGCCGCCCGCACCACCACCGCATGCCCATCCCGCGCATCCGGCCCATCGCAATCCCGCGCCAGCCCCGGCCCCGAGATCAACGTCTCCAAACAATTATAGTGCCCGCACCAGCACTTGATCCCCGGCAACTCCTCCGGCTTGGGCCACGGCAACGGCGTATGCCCCCACTCGCCGGTCACATGGTTCCGCCCGCGAATCACCCGCCCATCCACCACAATCCCGCCGCCACACCCCGTCCCCAAAATCACCCCAAAAACAACCCCCGCCCCCGCCCCCGCCCCATCCGCCGCCTCGGACAGCGCAAAGCAATTCGCGTCGTTCTCAACTTTCACCTCGCGCCCCAACAGCGCGGCGATATCCTTGTCGAACGGATGCCCGTTCAGCGCAATCGTATTCGTTCTTCACCAGCCCGGTCACCGGCGAAATCACGCCCGGAATCCCGAACCCCACACTCCCCACGCCCGCCATCTTCTGCTCGATCTCGCGGATCATCCCCGCCATCCCGCGCACCGAATCCTCATACAAATGCGGCGTCGGCACCCGATGCCGATGCAACAACCGCCCATCCCGGCTCAGCGCCGCAATCTCGGTCTTGGTCCCGCCAAGATCGATCCCGATGCGAAAATCATAGTTCGGCCATGTGCTCATGGCCCCACTGTGCGCCCGACGCTCGCGATGCTCAAGATGCTCGACGCCGGAGCCTGGCAACTATGGCTCGCAAAAAAAACCCAAAAGAAAGACCTTCTTTTTGTGAACAAAAAGAAGCAAAAAAACTTCATCCACTTTCTCTGAACAGCGATCGTGACCCTCCGGGCCGACCGCCGGGGCAAGCTCGCAGCTCAATCCCCCAGGCCCAGCGCTGCCCCAGGTCATGGGCAAAGTTTTTTTGCTTCTTTTTGTTCGCAAAAAGAAGACTCTCCCTTCACCTTGTCCGCCCCCCCGACCGCGCGCAAACTCCCCCCATGAGCGACACCATCCTCGACGTCAAAGGCCTCAACTGCCCGCTCCCCGTCCTGCGCGCCAACCGTGTCCTGCGCGGCATGGCCCCCGGCGAACGCCTGCGCGTGCTGGCCACCGACCGGGCGGCCGTCTCCGACTTCCAGTCCTTCTGCCGCGAAACCGGCCACGCCCTGGTCGCCTGGAGCGAAGAATCCGGCGTCCTCAGCTTCGTCATCCGCCGCCGCGAAGAGCCCGCAACCGAGCCGACCTCCGGCGAGTCGACCTGAAGATGACCACCGCCCTCATCACCCGCCCCGCCTGCCTCGACCACGACCCCGGCCCCGGCCATCCCGAGCGCCCGGACCGCCTGCGCCGCGTCCTCGCAGCCCTTGACCACCCGGACTTCGCCCCCCTCCTGCGCGACCTCGCCCCGCGCGCCACCGAGGCCCAGCTCGCTCTCGCCCACCCCGCGCCATACGTCCAGGCCATCCTCGACATCGCCCCGGAACCCGGCGAACGCATCGCACTGGACCCCTGACACCATCATGTCAAACGGCTCGCGCGAAGCCGCCCTGCGCGCCGCCGGCGGTGCCATCATGGCCGTGGCGCCGTCATGAAGGGCCTCGCGGACAAAGTCTTCGTCGCCGCCCGCCCGCCGGGCCACCATGCCGAACACAACCGCCCGATGGGCTTTTGCCTGTTCGCCAACGCCGCCATCGCCGCCCGCCACGCCCAGGCCAAACACGGCCTCACCCGCGTCGCCGTCGTCGATTTCGATGTCCACCACGGCAACGGCACCCAGGACATCTTCCAGGCCGATCCCAGCCTGTTCTACGCCTCCTCGCACCAGTACCCGTGCTACCCGGGCACCGGTGCGGCCAGCGAAACCGGCGTCGGCAACATCGTCAACGCGCCCCTGCCGCCCGGCACCGGCTCGGCCGCCTTTCGCCAGGCCTGGACCGAGATCATCCTGCCCGCGCTCGACCGCTTCGCCCGGGAGCTGCTGATCGTCTCGGCCGGCTTCGACGCGCACCGCGCCGATCCCCTCGCCCAGCTCCGCCTGGAAGCCGACGATTTCGCCTGGCTCACCACCCAGCTGATGGCCACCGCCCGAACCCATTGCCAGGGCCGCATGGTCTCCCTGCTCGAGGGCGGCTACGACCTCGACGCGCTGGCCGCCTCGGCGGCGGTTCATGTGCGGGCGATGATGGCAGGCTAGGCGAGGCGTGGCAGTTACCCTGCCGTCTGGGCCCCGCGCACCAGCGTCCCCGGCAGCGCCCCGGTCGCCTGTCCGTCGCGATAGGTCACCTGCCCCGCCTTGATCGTGGCGGCATAGCCCCGCGCCTGCTGCAACAGCCGCCGCCCGCCCGCCGGCAGGTCAAACTTCATCACCGGGCGTTCCAGCGCCAGCTTGTCGAAATCGATGATGTTGAGATCGGCCAGCATCCCGCGCGCCACCACGCCGCGGTCGTACAGCCCAACGGCATGCGCAGTATCCGAGGTCTGGCGCCGCACCAACTCCTCCACCGGGAAGCGCCCGTTGGCCCGGTCGCGGCCCCAATGCGCCAGCAGATAGGTCGGGAAACTGCCATCCGAGATGAACCCGACATGCGCCCCGCCATCGGACAGTCCGGTCAGCGTGTTGCGGTCGCTCAGGGCTGCGTGGCAGGGCTCGAGGTTGTACTCGGCATAGTTGGTCAGCGGCGTGAACAGGAAGTTCCGCCCGCCATCGGAGATCAGCATGTCATAGGCCACTTCTTCCGGCGTCTTCCCCAGGCGTGCCGCGGTGGCTTCGACCGACCGCGACTGCGGCGGCTCGTAGTCCGGCGGATCGCCGAACGGGAACATCCGGGCGAAGGACAGCCGGGTGATCAGCGGGAAGTTGCTGCCGCTGATCCGGTCCTCGGACAGTATCTTGGCGCGAATGGCGGGATCGCGCAGCGCCGCCACCCGGTCCTCGAAGGACAGGTGCAGCAGCGACTTGAAGGTATCCGTGCCGGAGAACGGGTTCTGGCTGCCCAGCAGCCCAAACAGGATGCCGATCGGCCGCGGCGGGAAGACCGGGCGGATATTGATCCCCTCGGCCTGCGCCTCGCGCGACAGCCGCATCAGCTCCAGGTAGCCCTCCGGCTTGCTGTGGTTCTGCGACAGCGAGAACACCATCGGCCGGCCCGAGGCCTGGACCATGCGGCGGAACATGGCGAACTCGTTCTCCACGCCGAGCGAGAAGTCGCTGACCATCTCCAGCTGCCCCGCCCCAGCCCGCTTCAGCCCCATGGCGATGCCAACCAGCTCCGCCTCCTGCGCCCGCAGCGTCGGCGTCGGATCGCCGGCCAGCGTCTTGTGGCTGATCGTGCGCGAGGTCGAGAAACCGATCGCCCCGGCCCGCATCGCCTCCTCGGCCAGGATCGCCATCTGGGCGATCTCGTCCTGGGTGGCGTGTTCCAGGTGGCTGGCGCGATCGCCCATCACGAACACCCGCAAGGCGGCGTGCGGCAACTGGGCGCACAGATCGATATCGCGCGGCTTGGCCGCCAGCGCGTCGAGATATTCCGGGAAACTCTCCCAGCTCCACTTCAGCCCCTCATGCAGGGCGGGCCCGGGGATGTCCTCTACCCCCTCCATCAACTCGATCAGCCGGTCGCGATCACCGGGCTTCACCGGCGCGAACCCCACGCCGCAATTGCCCATCACCGCGGTGGTGACGCCATGCCAGGCCGAAGGCTGCATGTGCGAATCCCACACTGCCTGCCCGTCATAATGCGTGTGGATATCAACGAAGCCAGGCGTCACCAGCTTGCCCTTGGCGTCGATTTCCTCGGTGCCCTTCGCGGCCACTGCGTCCACGGCAGTGATCTTGCCGCCGGTGATGGCCACATCGGCGGCAAACCCAGGCTTGCCGGTGCCGTCGATCACGGTGCCGTTGCGGATAACCAGATCGGGCGCTGCGGACATGGCTTGGACCCCTCGTTGCACTTGTTGGAAGAGACGATAGCAAGTCCCAGGCGAAAGGCGAAGCCTCAGCTTCGTGGCCGGCGCGGGAAAAACGCCGGCACCCGGCGCTGGTAGTCGCGATAGGCGTCGCCCCGGCTGGCCAGCATCACCGTCTCCAGCGGCGGAATCCCGGAGACATGCACCAGCAGCCAGTACATCCACACCGGCGCCACCAGCGACACCGCCATCCAGCCCCAGCCCGCCCCCAGCGCCATCACCGGCCAGGCGCACCACAGCAGCCACTCGAAGAAATAGTTCGGATGCCGAGACCAGGCCCACAACCCGGCCTCGCAGACCTGCCCGCGATTCGCCGCGTCGGCCCTGAATCGGCGCAACTGGGCGTCGGCCACTGACTCCCCCACCACCGCCACCAGCAGGATCAGCAAAGCCAGCCCATCCACGAGACGGAATGCCCCGCCCGGATGACTGACCGCGGCCAGCACCGACAGCACCAGCAAGAACCCGGCAAAGGCCTGGAGCTGCAGGAAACGAAACATCCGCAGCTGGAACCCTGCCCCCCAGTCGCGACGATACGCGCCATAACGCGGATCCTCGTGCCCCTGCGCCGCCCGCCGGGCGATATGCGTGCCCAGCCGCAACCCCCAGGCCGCCATCAGTCCGGCGACAACCCAATGCCGCCATCCGATCTCCGGCCCACCCAGCGCCACCGCAACCCCGGCCGCCCCGGTGGCATAGCTCCAGCATGCATCCACCCAGCCGGAATTGCCGGTGATCCGCTGTACCGCCCAAGCACCCGCCATCGCCAGCGCCAACCCGGCGGCCACCATAACCAGCAGCCAAGCAATCGGCATTTCTCGCGGACTCCCCTGGAATACGTCCCGCGCATGGCTATATGGCGCAACACGCATGCATGTGGGGAGAGCCCGCGAATGGGCGAGGGGTCAATGCCGCTTTTGCCACGCCTGGCCATCGGCCGTCGCGCCATGGCTGCCGGCCTGGCGGCCGGCGCCACCATCGCACCAGCCCTGCTGTTGCCGCGCCACGCCTTGGCCGGCATCCCGGCCTCCCGCCGCCTGGCATTTGACGTGACCCGCAACGCCAAGCCGATCGGCACCCATGTCCTCACCTTCGGCCCGGCCGGTCCGAACTTTGATGTGGTGATCCAGGTTGACATCATCGTCCGCTGGGCCGGCCTGGTGCTCTACCGGTATTCCCTCCGCGGCAGCGAAACCTGGCAGAACGGCGCGCTGGTCAGCGCCCAGGCCGAGACCAACGACGATGGCACCCGCCAGACCATGCGCGCCACAAGGCGCGACGGCCGGCTGGTGGTCGAGGGCACGCATGGCCCGACCTATGTCGCCCCCGAGAGATCGATCGTCGCCAGCCATTGGAACCCGGCCCAGCTCGACGCACGCATGATCGACATCCAGGACGGTGAGCTGCTCGATCTCAAGATCGCCCCGCGCGGCAAGGGCATCATTGCCGCCCATGGCAGCCAGGTTGAAGCCGACCAGTTCTCGCTGTCCGGCAAAGTGGCGATCGAGCTGTGGTACGACCGTGAGCGCGTCTGGTCCAAGCTCTCCGCCACGAGCTGGGACGGCTCGGTGATCGAATACCGCCGGACCTGATGGCGCCGTTCGCAAGCGGTTAACCATCCGGGCGCAGCATCGGCGGATGGTCCGCACCCGCCGCCTCCCGCCACATATCGTTGCCGTCGCCATGCTGCTGGCGCCGATCACTGCCGGCGCACAGTCGCAGGGCTGTATCGAACGCCCGATCGGCCCCTCCGTCGACGGCGCGGCGTTCGGGTCGCTGCGACCTATGCCACTCTATCCCGCCCCGTCGCCGCACACCCCGCGCGGTCGCGGCATGGTGGCGCTGCCGCCCATGCCGTCGACGGGAACCGAGTGCATCGCCGTGGCACCCCCGGTCCGCGATATCCTGCGCGGCGAGCCCGCCCCGGCCGGCGGGCTGCTGCGCGGCGATGACGGGCGCTCCGACCTGTTGCGCGATTCGCCGCCGGTTCGGCCACCGATTGCCGCACCGCGCTGATTTCTTCGCCGTCCCGTCGAAATCGGGCAGGCTCGCCCGTCATGGCATCAGGGGCGGCATCCTGCCGCGCCCGGAACGGGAGCCACCACGATGCAATACATGCTGCTGATCTACAGCAACGATCCGCCGGACCATGCCAGCCTGCCGCCGGAACAGCGCTTCGCGCCATGGATGGCCTATTCCAAGGCGCTGCGCGAGGCCGGTGCCATGGTCGGCGCCAGCAAGCTCGCCGACGCCGCCACCACCTCCACCCTGCGCCTGCGCGACGGGGCCCGCCAGGTCCAGGACGGACCCTATGCGGTCAGCAAGGAGGAACTCGGCGGCTACTACATCATCGAGGCGCCGGACCTGGACACCGCGCTGGACTGGGCGGCGCGCTGCCCGGCGGCGGCCTATGGCGCCATCGAGGTGCGGCCGCTTGACGCCATGTGACGCCGGCGCGGCAGTCGAGCGGGTTGCCCGCACGGCCTATGGCAGGCTGCTGGCCTGGCTGGCGGCGCGCTCGCGCGACGTCGCGGCGGCGGAGGACGCACTGGGCGATGCCTTCGCCGCCGCGCTGCGGCGCTGGCCGGCGGATGGGGTGCCGGACCGGCCGGAGGCCTGGCTGCTGACCGCCGCCCGCCATCGGCTGGCCGATCGGGCGCGCCATGGCCAGGTGCACGCCGCCGCGGCCGCCACGCTGCTGGAGCTGGCCGAAGCGCGGGCCGCGCCGGTGCCGGATTTCCCCGATGAGCGGCTGGCGCTGCTGTTCGTCTGTGCCCACCCGGCGATCGATGCCGGGGCGCACACGCCGCTGATGCTGCAAACCGTGCTCGGCCTTGATGCCGCACGGATCGGCGCCGTCTTCCTGGTCAGCCCGGCCACCATGGGCCAGCGCCTGGCGCGCGCCAAAGCGAAGATCCGCACCGCCGGCATCCGCTTCGCCGTGCCGGAGCCCGAGGCACTGCCGCAGCGCCTGCCGGCCGTGCTGGCGGCGGTGTACGCCGCCTTTTCCGCCGGGTGGGATGACGGGGACGGGATCGCGGCACGGCGGGGCGGGCTGGTCGAGGAGGCGATCTTCCTGGCCCGGCTGCTGGTGGCGCAGCTGCCGGAGGCCGCCGAGGCGCGCGGGCTGCTGTCGCTGATGCTGCTCGCCGCTTCACGCCATCCCGCGCGGCGCGATGCCGGGGGCGGGTTCGTGCCGCTGAGCGCGCAGGACCCCACGCTATGGATCGCGCCCATGATCGACGAAGGGCTGGGGCAGTTGGCCCGGGCGGCGACGGCACAGGCACCCGGACGGTTCCAACTCGAGGCGGCGATCCAGGCGGTGCACAGCATGCGCCCGACCGACTGGTACGAGATCGCGCTGCTCTATGAAGGCTTGCTGGCCTTTGCGCCGACTCTGGGCGTGCGGGTCGGGCGGGCCGCGGCGGTGGGCGAGGCGCTTGGCGCGGCGGAAGGGCTGGCGTTGCTGGACGGGTTGGACGGGGCGCAGGCCTATCAGCCTTATTGGGCGGTCCGCGCCCATCTTCTGGCCTTCCTGGGGCAGGATGCGCCGGAGGCGGCCCGGCGCGCCATTGCATTGTCGCAAGATCGGGCGGTGCGGGACTGGCTGGCGGCGCGCTATCGAATCGCCTGAATGGCGGCGCGGATATCGGGGCGGAGCAGGGTGGCGAGTTCGCCCTGGTGGTCATAGCCCGGCATCAGCCGGTCCAGCAGCGTGTCGCGCCGCGTGGCGGGGTGGAAATACAGCTCGATGTCGCCCGGCGGCAGGACGTCCAGCAGGCGGCGCAGGCGATCGGCGGTCATGCCGCCGCTCCAGGCCAGGCCGAAGACGGCGTCAGGGGCGGCGATGCCCGCCTGGCGGAGTTGGGCGCGCAAGAAACGGGTCCAGAGGAACAGGGCGTGGCCGCCGGGGTGGCCGAGGCGGGCCATGATGGCGGGCGGTTCGGCGGGGACACGGATGCGGGCCAGGCCATGCGGGCGGCCGGCCTGGATCATCAGGCGGGCCACGGTGGGGTGGAGATGCATGTGCTTGTGGGCGTCGGCATGGGCCAGCTTCAGGCCGGTGGCGGCGAAGGCCGCGAACTGGGCGGTGATCTCGGCTTCGAGCTGGCGGCGGATATGGGGCAGGAAGAAATAGCGCAGGCCGAGGCGGAGCTGGTCGGAGGGGAACCAGCCATCTTCGCCGACCAAAGCGGGGATCTCGGCCGGCGGCAGGATGGCGGGGCCCTCGATGACGACGAGGTGGAGGCCGATCTGGAGACCGGGCATCCGGTGGGCGCGGGCGACGGCATCGGCGGCGGCGGGGGCGGCGACCATCAGGCTGGCTGCGGTCAGGGCGCCGTCGCGGTGGGCGCGCTCGATGCCTTCGTTGACCGCTTCGGACAGGCCGAAATCATCGGCGGTCAGGGTGAGCCGGGTCATCGGGCGGGGAAGTCCAGCACCGCGCCGCGCCAGCGGACCCGGCGGCCGGCATGGGCGGCCACGACCAGGGCCAGCGAGAGCACGTCGCGCAGGGGCAGGAGCGAGGTGGGCACCCTTGTGGCCGCGGCGGGGCCGAGGGCACGGTCGATGCCGCGCAGCGCCATGACCCGTGCGGCCCAGGCCAAGGCGAGGGTGGCCAGGGCCCCGTCATGGCCGGTCAGGGCGAGGGACAGGATGGCCCAGGCGATGGGGTACTGGATCGCCGAGAGCAGGAAGGGGCCGGGGACCAGGGCGCGGATGGTGCGGGCCCAGCGGAGTTCGTGGCTCAGCAGATCGGCGAAGCGCTGTTCGGCCACGGTGGTGGCCGGGATGGTGGCGGCCAGGGCGACGCGTAGGCCCTGGGCGCGGATCAGGCGGCCGAGTTCGTTGTCGTCAGCAAGATGATTGGACAAGGCAGGCAGGCCGCCGATGGCAGCCAGGGTATCGGCGCGCAGGGCCATCGTGGCGCCGAGGCAGTCCTGGCGGCCCATGGCGCGGGCGAGCAGGGCACCGGGGAGGAAGGTGTGGGTGATGGCGGTGCAACCGAGGAATTCGACCACGCCGATACGGGCGGCAAGGCCGGTGTAAAGCGTGGTGGCCAGGCCGGTGCCGGGTTGGGCCAGGGCGGCGGCAACATGGCGGAGCCAGTCGGGCGGGGCGTGGATGTCGCTGTCGGCGATGACCACCATGGTGTCCGCGGCCGGGGCGGCGATGGCGGCCAGAATGTTGATCAGGTTGGCGACCTTGCCGTTCAGGCCGTGCGGGGTGGGGTCGATGACCAGGGTGATGGCGCGGTCGGGGAAACGCTGTTGCAGGCGGTGGATGACGGGGATGGCGGAGTCGTCGGGGCCGTGGACGCCGAAGACCAGATGGAGATCGGGGTAGTCCTGGGCGCAGGCGCTGGCCAGGGCGTCTTCGAGCAGGGGTTCGTCGCCGTGCAGGGGCTTGAGCAGCAGGACGGATGGCAGGGTTTCGGGTTCGGGCGGCGGGGCGGTGCGGGCGAAGCGGCGGACGGCCCACCAGCCGGCGAGGCACTGGACGGTGCCGGCCAGGGCGATGAGGCCGGCCAGGAGGGCGAAGGTTTGCAGGATCAGGGTTGGCACGATCAGGGAGGTGTTTGGGCGAGGTCGGCGGCACGGCGGCGCAGGCTGGCGAGCAGGGGGGCGGGGTCGCCGCCGGCAAGGAGGGCACGGAAATCCGAGCGCTGGACCGCGACGCGGCTGATGGTGCCGTTCAGCAGGATGTCGACCGCCTGCCAGCCGGCCTGGGATTTGCGCATGACGTAATCCAGACGGATGGGCTCGCCGCTGCGCGGGATGATGCGGGTGCTGACGATCTCATCGGCGCCGGAGGGGCGGGTCTGGGGGGCGATGTCGAAGGTCTCACCATTGGCGGTGTCGAAATTGCCGACCCAGGTGGCGACCGTGAAATCGCTGAAGGCTTCTAGCAGGTCGCGGCGGGTGGCGTCGGGGAAGGTGGCGAAGCGGGGGCCGACGGAGGCGGCGAGGATGGCGGCGAGGTCGAAGGCGCGGACGACGACAGGGCGCAGGCGGGCGGCGCGGGTGGCGAAGGGGGTGGCGCGGCCGGCCTGCATGCCGGCGAGCAGGGCGGCGTTGAGGGCGGCGATGGGGGCGGCGGGGCTGTCGGATGCGGCGGGGGCTTGGGCGTGCGGGCGGGTGGGGGCCAGGAGGGCGAGGGGGGGAGCGAGGGGAAGGGAGAGCAGCAGGGCGCGGCGGGCGAGGCGCATGGGGGGCTTCTGGTGGGGCGGGGCGGGGCGGAGGGGCATATTCCTTATTTGACGGCGGATGGGGGTGGAGGCAAGGGTGTCGTATTTGTTTTGTAATCGAAATAAATAGGATGTGGGTGGGTGGGGCTCAGGCGGGGCGGGTTCTTCGTGGGGGGTCTGGGTAGAGGGTGAAGCGGGGTTTGCGTTGCGGGTAGATCGGGTGGCGGTGGGGTTCTTGGGTGGGTTTCGGCTTTGGGGGCTTGGGTTTGGGTTGGGCTTGGCTAGCAGCCTGTCGGAGTGGAGTAACTGATCATTCGGTCTGCACGAGTATCGATTGATACCAACCGCCCTAGCTTCTGACACATGCCCACTGCCTATGTCCGATGGATGCGATCCGCATTGGGTCTTCGGCGAGGAAGTTCCATGCGTCTTTGCATGCTTGGACGATGGCGTCGTAGCTGCCCATGACCGCCCTCAACGCCGCGA
>CAXNGD010000044.1:0-12082 GCA_964201575.1 Acetobacterales bacterium
CGAACGTAGGCGTCTCATTTTGCTTGGCGCGCTCAGACAAGGGATCCTTGTCGTCCGCAATCAGCCGCTGAGCTTCGGCCGCCTTATGACGGGCGTCAGCCAGTGTGCCTCCTGAGGCAGCACCCAGCCCCATTTCACGAGCTTTGCCACCCCGTGTGAACCGAAACACCCATTTCCGTGAACCGCTGTCCGCCACAACCAAATAGAGGCCACCGCCGTCCGCATATTTCCCCGGCTTGGCGGTGTCTACCGTCCGAGATGACAGGCGTTTGAAATTTGGCCTGACCATAACTAGTCCCCAACTTGGTCCCCAAACTTAGCAGGGATCTGGGTGCATGTCAGTAGCCTTCAGTGGACGGGAAGCGGATAAATGCTCATAAAAACAATACAAAAAACACGTCAGGGACCTTGAGTGGACATAAGTATGTCGGACTCCGCATCCGCCCCGGCGCGATACAACCCCATGCGCGCCAACTGCTCCAACTCCTCGGACTCCGCCATCGCCTGTCGCGCCAGCCGCAAGGCCTCGCGACGCTCCTCGGTGTGCCACGCGGTTGCCACGCGCGACAGCGAGCGGGGAATGTCGATGGCGGGATAGCGCCCGCGCTCGGCGATCTGCCGGCTCAGGATGATGTGCCCGTCCAGGATGCCGCGAACGGCGTCAGCCACCGGCTCGGTCATATCGTCGCCATCCACCAGCACGGTGAAGAACCCGGTGATGCTGCCGGCCTCGACCCCAGGCTGCTCCACCCCCGGCCCCGCCCGCTCCAACAGGCTGGCCAGCTCGGCGAACACGCTGGGCGGATACCCGCGCGCGCCACCGGCAACTCCCCGGACGACAGCGCCACCTCGCGCACCGCATGGCAATACCGCGTCAGGCTGTCGACCAGCAGCAGCACGCGCTGCCCGCGATCGCGGAAATGCTCCGCCGCCGCCATCGCCGCCTGCACCGCTTCGGCGCGCATCAGCGCGGTCGCATCCGCGGTGGCCACGAACATCAGCGAGCGCTCGCGCCCATCCGGCCCCAGATCATCTTCCAGGAATTCCCTTACCTCGCGCCCGCGCTCACCCACCAAAGCCACCACGACAACATCGAACGCCGACCATCGCGCCAGCATGCCGAGCAACGTGGATTTCCCCACCCCCGGCCCGGCGAAACGCCCCATCCGCTGCCCCAGCCGGCAGGTGGTGAACAGGTCCATCGCCCGCACCCCCAGCGTGACCGCCGGCCCCACCCGCGCCCGCGTGGCCGCAGGCGGCGCGGCCCGCCGGATCGGCTGTGGCTCGCCCAATGGCAATGCCCCGCGGCCGTCCAGCGGCTGACCCAGCGGATCGACCACGCGGCCGATCCAACCCGGCCCGATCGGCAACGTCGCCACGCTCGGGCAGAGCGGCAGGCGGGCAGGGGATCCGGCCCCAAGCCCCGTCGCATCGCGAAACAGCGTGATCGTGGTGTCCTGCGCCGTGCTGCTGGTCACCTGCGCCGGCACCGCCGCCCCATCGCGCCCGATCACCTCCAGCCGATCGCCGACCGACAACATCCCCGGCAACGGCGGCAAAACGGCCCGCACCCCGGTGGCCGCGGTCACCCGGGCCTCTATATGCTCGGACGAAAGCCGCCCGATCGCATGGGTGGCGCGCGCAAGGCGCTCGGAAATGGCGGTTGCTTCATGGACATCTGGCTGCATCACATGCGCAGTCTCGACCGGATTGATTACCCGGTCGCTACCACAGGGGGACGAAACCGATGCCCGTGACAATCCGGCCCGTGACCCGCGCTGACGGCCCGGACCTCGCCCAGGCGAACCACGCCGCCCGCGACTTTCACGCCCCCTGGGTCCAGCCCTTCGCCGACGCTGCCGGTTTCGACGCCTGGTTCCCCGCCGATGACCGCCGCGTCGCCATGCTGGCCGAATTCGACACCGCCCTCGCCGGCGTCTTCACCCTCAGCGAGATCGTCCGCGGTGCCTTCCGCAGCGCCTATCTCAGCTACTACGCCTACCCGCCCCAGGCCGGACGAGGCGTGATGGCCCAGGCGCTGGCCCTGGTCTTCGCCCACGCCTTCGGCCCGGTCGGCCTGCATCGTGTCGAGGCAAACATCCAACCGGCCAACCTCCGCTCCATTGCCCTGGTCAAGCGCGCCGGCTTCCGCCTCGAAGGGATTTCCCCGCGCTACCTCTTCGTCGACGGCGCCTGGCGCGACCATGAACGCTGGGCCTGCCTCGTCGATGAATGATGTTGCACCGCAGCACGTGATCGGCTAGCACGGTTGCGGGCCACACCCCCCCACCGGGGTGCTTCTGTTCTGAAAGGGACAGCATCATGAATGCTCCCAATGCCGCGGCCTCGCCGCGCGTACCGCCGGCCATCCGTCCGGCCAACCCCGATTTCTCTTCCGGTCCCTGCGCCAAGCGCCCAGGCTTCTCCCTGGCAGCACTCGACGGCGCCGCCCTCGGCCGTTCGCACCGCGCGAAGGGCCCCAAGGCCAAGCTGGCCGAGGTGATCGACCGCTCCCGTGCCATCCTCGGCATGCCCGCCGACTGGCGCCTCGGCATCGTCCCGGCCTCCGACACCGGCGCCGTCGAAATGGCTCTGTGGTCCCTGCTCGGCCCGCGCCCGGTCGACATCCTGGCCTTCGAAAGCTTTTCCCAGACCTGGGCCGACGACATCGTCAAGCAACTCAAGCTGACCGAAGCCCGGGTGCTCACCGCCGAATACGGCGCGCTCCCCGACCTCGCCCAGGTCAGCCCGGCCCACGACCTCGTCTTCGCCTGGAACGGCACCACCTCCGGCGTCCGCGTCCCCAACGCCGATTTCATCGCTTCTGACCGCCAGGGCCTGGCCATCTGCGACGCCACCTCGGCCGCCTTCGCCATGGACCTCGCCTGGGACAAACTCGATGTCGTCACCTGGTCCTGGCAGAAGGTCCTGGGCGGCGAGGGCGCGCACGGCATGCTCGCCCTCTCGCCGCGCGCCGTCGCCCACCTGGAATCGCACAAGCCAACCTGGCCGATGCCCAAGATCTTCCGCCTCACCTCCGGCGGAAAGATCGCCGAGGGCATCTTCAAGGGCGACACCATCAACACCCCCTCCATGCTCTGCGTCGAAGATGCGCTCGATGGCCTGCGCTGGGCCTCAACCGTCGGCGGCCTGCCCGGCCTGATCGCCCGCAGCGAAGCCAACCTCGCCGCCATCCGCAGTTGGGTCGCGGCCAGCGACTGGGCCGCCTTCCTCGCCGAGGACCCCGCCACCATTTCCTGCACCTCGATCTGCCTGAAGATCACCGCCCCGTGGTTCCTGGCCCTCGACCCCGCCGCCCAGGCCGACGCCGCCAAGAAGATCGCCGCGCTGCTGGAAAAAGAGAGCGTCGCCAATGACATCGGCGCCTATCGCGATGCCCCCCCGGGCCTGCGCATCTGGGGCGGCGCCACGGTCGATACCAGCAATATCAACGCCCTCCTGCCCTGGCTTGACTGGGCATATCAAACTGTGAAGGGGGCCTGAGCCCATGCCCAAGGTCCTGATCTCCGACAAGCTCTCGCCGGCCGCCGTGGCGATCTTCCGCAGCCGCGGCATCGAGGTCGACATGAAGACCGGCCTGTCCGCGCCGGACCTGCGCGCGATCATCGGCGAGTACGACGGCCTGGCCATCCGTTCCGCCACCAAGGTCACCCGCGAATTGCTGGACGCCGCCCCCAACCTCAAGGTCGTCGGCCGGGCCGGCATCGGCGTGGACAATGTCGACGTCAAATCCGCCACCGCCGCCGGCGTCGTGGTGATGAACACCCCCTATGGCAACGCCATCACCACCGCCGAACACGCCATCGCCATGATGTTCGCGCTCGCCCGCCAGATCCCGGAGGCCAGCGCCTCCACCAAGGCCGGCAAGTGGGAGAAGAATCGCTTCATGGGCGTCGAACTGACCGGCAAGACTCTCGGCCTGATCGGCTGCGGCAATATCGGCTCCATCGTCGCCGACCGCGCCATCGGCCTGCGCATGCGCGTCATCGCCTATGACCCGTACCTGACCGAAAAGCGCGCGCTCGACCTCGGCGTCGAGAAAGTCGAGCTCGAAGACCTCCTCGCCCGGGCAGAAATCATCACCCTGCACACCCCCCTCACTGAATCCACCCGCAACGTACTCTCCCGCCAAGCGCTGACGAAAACCCGCAAGGGCGTGCGCATCATCAACTGTGCCCGCGGCGGCCTGGTCGATGAAGCCGCCCTGGCCGACGCCATCAAATCCGGCCACGTCGCTGGCGCCGCGCTGGATGTCTTCGAAACCGAACCCGCCACCGACTCCCCGCTCTTCGGCCTGGACAACGTCGTCTGCACCCCGCATCTCGGCGCCGCCACCGCCGAAGCGCAGGAAAATGTCGCCCTTCAGGTCGCCGAACAGATGAGCGACTTCCTCACCTCCGGCGCCGTCGCCAACGCCATCAACATGCCATCCGTCTCCGCCGAGGACGCCCCCCGCCTCAAGCCCTACATGGAGCTTTGCCGCCTGCTCGGCGCCTTCGCGGGCCAGATGACCCAGGCGCGCGACGGCGTGCTGCGTCGCGTCACCATCGAATATGAGGGCCTGGCCGCCCAGCTTAACCAGCGCCCGCTCAGCGCTGCCGTCTTGGCCGGCCTGCTCGGCCCGATGATGACGGGCGCCAATATGGTCAACGCCCCCGTCCTGGCCCGCGAACGCGGCATCGACGTGGCGGAAACCGTGCACGACCGCCCCAGCGAGTACCAGACCCTGGTCCGCGTCACCATCACCACCGACGACAACACTCGCACCGTCGCCGGCACCCTCTTCGCCGGCTCCCGCCCGCGCATCGTCGAGATCAAGGGCATCCGCGTCGAAGCCGATTTCGGCCGCCACATGCTCTACGTGACCAACCACGACAAGCCCGGCTTCATCGGCCGCTTCGGCGCCACCCTGGCCGGCGCCGGCATCAACATCGCCACCTTCCATCTCGGCCGCGCGGAGGCCGGCGGCGACGCGATCTGCCTGGTCTCGGTCGACGAACCCGTCCCCGAGGCCGTGCTGGAAATGGTCCGAACTTTGCCGCTGGTGGTCCAGGCGACATCGCTGGAGTTCTGACAGGGCGGCAGACGCGCACCGCGCGCCTGCCGCCTTGCGTCAGGAATGCTGATGCAACCCGGTGGCCATCAGGCTGTTGGCGATTTCCAGCCCCAGCGGGACCCCCCCGACATTGCCGAGTTCGCTGGGTTTGGACGGGCTGCCCGGCCCGGCCACGCCGCCGGTGCAAGCAACGCTGATCCCGTCAAAGCGCCAATGCACGCCCAGGTAAACCCGGCTTTCCGCGTTCTCGACGATTGCCCGCCACAATGACGGGAACGACCGGCGATGCAGTGGGCGGCGCGACCCGTCGGGATCGGTGTTCTGTCCGTTGTATTCGTCCGACACAAAGTCGAACGACACGCAATCCACCTCCCCGGCGGGCCGGATTTCCACCAGCTTGCGCTTCTCCAGCGACAGCCGCAGCACCTGCAGCGCCGCCGCGCCGAATGTGGCATGGCCTGAGGGATAGGCTGGGAAGTCAGGAGTGCCCCGCCGGCCCAGATTGGTGCCCGGCGCGCCAAGCGGTGCCCAGTCGGTGCGTGCCTGCACGATCGGTCCGGGCGTAGCATTGGTGCCGAGACTCGGGTCGGCCTCGCGAATGCCGACCACCGGGCGCCACAGGTCGTAATGGTATTTCCAATGCCATGCCTGGATGCCGGCATCGGCCATGACCGCAGTGATCAGCGTGAGAATATGCAGGTAGTCGTCGGTGCCGAGACTGCCGGGGGTCGCCGCCTCGATGCGGTCGAGAATATGCAGCGCAATTTGGCAGTATAGGCGCGGCGACGTGCCGATGTCGTGCGCGCCGTCATAGGCCCAGAAGATGCCCTGCACGGTTTCGTCTGCGCTGCGCGTGGAGCCGGTCAGGCTGCCCTTGGCGGCGACCTCGGCGAAATCGACCGCGTAATGCGCATTCGGCATCCCGGCCACAGTGCTCCAATGCGGCGGCGCGGCCAGCGGCTTGAGGCCAACGCAGAAGGGCGGGCACTGGCCCCACTGCTGACCGGTCAGGCCCTGACCGGGATTGAACGGATCGGGGCGATGGCGATAGCGCTCGCTGCTGGGGCCATGCACCCAGCCGGCCAGACGCAGGTCGTCCTCGCGGGCGGCCAGAATGCGGCGCGCCACCTCACGGCCCCATGCCATCGCCACCGGTGGCACCGGGGTTGTGGCGACGTAGTCGGCATGGGCCTTGTCGAGCGCTGCGACTTGCGCCGGCTTGCGGTAGAGCGCCCGCAGCACCGCTTCGGCGGCGGCGGCCATGCTGCCGTCAGGGGCGGAATTGTCCGACGCCGTAAGACCGGGCAGCCAGGTCGGCTGCGTGCCGATTTTGGAGAAATACGCGTCGTTCATGGCGAGGTGGACCAGCGCCAAGGCGCGCGAACTCAGGGTGGGACCGCCCTGTTCGGGTGTGGCGCGGTCGGCGCCGGGGTCTGCGGTGAAATCCAGGCGGTTTGCCGCCAAGGCGATCCGTGTCCAGGAAGCTGCGGGGTTCATCGTCGGCTCCTGTGTGATTGGTATAGGAACAATATAGTAATAAACCGAAATAGCAATAAATATCGTGCCGCCAGCAGAAATAAACATTCTGCATACAGCCGCAGGCTCTACCAGTCCTCGACACGGCGCCCCCGCGCATGGGAAATGACGTCACGCCTGACCGACGAGGATCCCGCCCATGAGTCCGGATGGAACCGCCCCGCGCCACGCCTTCGGCCAGCCGATGCGCCGCAAGGAAGACGTGCGCCTGCTCCTCGGCCAGGGCCGCTTCATCGCTGACGAGCTGACCCCCACCACCGCCCACGCCGTGATGATCCGCAGCCCGCACGCCCATGCCGACATCATCGCCATCGACACCGAAGCCGCCTGGGCCATGCCCGGCGTCCGCGCCATCCTGACCGGCGCGGACTACGCCAGGGACGGCCTCGGCGGCATCACCCCCGGTGGCCCGCTGATCCGCCTGCCCGGCACCCCCGCCGATCAGGATTTCGTCTTCCGCCCCGCCCATTCCGCCCTGGCCAAGGACCGCGTCCGCCATGTTGGCGACACTGTCGCCATTGTCGTCGCCGACACGCCGGAACAGGCCCGCGACGCCGCCGAAGCCGTCCTCGTCGAGTACGACATCCTCCCCGCCGTCACCGACACCGCCGCTGCGGTGCAACCTGGCGCCCCCCTGGTCTGGGACGAGGCGCCAGCAAACACCTGCTTCACCTGGCAGGCCGGCGACGCCACCGCCGTTGACACCGCCTTCGCCCAGGCCGCCCACACCGTCCGGCTCGACACGCTGAACAACCGCATCCACGTCGCCTCGATGGAAACCCGCGGCGCCATCGGCGAATACACCGACGGCCGCTACACCCTGCAAACCCCCACCCAGATGCCGCACGGCCTCAAGGAAGCCCTCGCCACAGAGGTCTTCCGCATCCCGCAAGACCGCATCCGCGTCTTGGTCTCCGACGTCGGCGGCAGCTTCGGCATCAAGAACGCGCTCTACCCGGAGCAGATCCTCGTTCTCTGGGCCGCCCAGAAAACCGGCCGCCGCGTCGCCTGGATCGGCGAGCGCAGCGACGGCTTCGTCTCCGACTACCAGGCGCGCGACAACGTCTACACCGCCGAACTCGCGCTGGACGCCGAATACCGCTTCCTCGCCCTGCGGGTGAATTCTGTCGCCGCCATCGGCGCCTACCTCGCCCCCAAGGGCAACCTCTCCCCCACCGCCAACATGCCGGCCCTGGCTGGCGTCTATCGCCTCCCCGCCGTCCACGTCACCGTCACCGGCGCCTTCAGCCACACCGCCCCCACCGAGGTCTACCGCGGGGCAGGGCGCCCAGAGGCGGTCTACCTCCTCGAACGCCTGGTCGACCACGCCGCCCAGGAACTCGGCATCGACCGCGTCGACCTGCGCCGCCGCAACATGCTCACCCCCGCCGAATACCCGTACCGCACCGCCCTCGGCCTGAATTACGACAGCGGCGATTTCCCCCGCATGTTCGACACCGCGCTCGAACGCGCCGACTACGCCGGTTTTGCCGCCCGCGAGGCCGAAGCCGCCTCCCGCGGCCTGGTCCGCGGCATTGGCTGGGCGCATTACTGTGAACGCGTCGCCGGCAGTTGGGGCGAGAACGCCTGGCTCGAACTCCGCCCCGACGGCCGGATCACCGCGCTCCTGGGCTCGATGTCGAACGGCCAGGGCCACGAAACCGCCTATGCCCAGCTCATCGCCGACCAGCTCGGCGTCGACTTCAACGACATTGAGGTGATCCAGGGCGACACCGACCGCATCCCCTCCGGCCACGGCACCGGCGGCTCCGCCTCCATCCCGATCTCCTCGGTCGCCCTGCGCGAAGCCTCCAACGACCTCATCGCCAAGGCTCTCCCCCTCGCCGCCGACGCCCTCGAAGCCGCCCCGGTCGACGTCGAATTCCACGACGGCGCCTACCGCGTCGTCGGCACCGACCGCCGGGTGAAGCTCTCGGTCGTTGCCCAGAAACTCCCCCCCGACGCCATGCTCGGCGGCACCGGCGCCTGGAAGCCCGACGGCCCCACCTTCCCCAATGGCTGCCACGTCGCCGAGGTCCAGATCGACCCCGAAACCGGCTTCTGGACCCTCGAACGCTACACCATGCTGCATGATTTCGGCCGCGTCCTGAACCCGATGATGCTGGAGGGCCAGCTCCAGGGCGGCGTCGCCCAAGGCATCGGCCAGGCCGCCATGGAACGCGTGGTTTACGACCCCGACAGCGGCCAGGTCCTCTCCGGCTCCTTCATGGACTATCAAAGTCCCCGCGCCGACGAACTCCCCTCCCTGACCCTGGAAACCCGGCCCACCACCGCCCCCACCCACCCCCGCGGCATCAAGGGCTGCGGCGAAGCCGGCGCCGCCGGCGGCGCCCCCGCGGTGATGAACGCCCTGATGGACGCCATCACCGCAGCCGGCGGCACCCAGCTCGACATGCCCGCCACCCCCGAACGCGTCTGGCGCGCCCTGCGCGGCCACTGAAATTGGTCTGATCGCCGCCGCGCCGCTTTAGACTGGAAATCCGGCGCTGCCGGCCGTTACATTGCGCCGGTCAAAACAGGAGGCGGCGATGGCAGGCGCATTTGTCTGGCACGAGTTGATGACCACCGACGCGGCAGCCGCCACCGCCTTCTATACCTCCGTCATCGGCTGGACCGCCCAGGACGGCGGCTTGCCCGGCTAGACCCTCATGCTCGCCGAAGGCATCCACGCCGCCGGCCTGATGGCCCAACCGCCCGAAGCCGCCGGCACCCCACCCGCCTGGGTCGGCTCCGTCGAGGTCGCCGATGTCGACGCATCCGCCGCCCAGGCCGCCGCCCTCGGGGGCACAATCCATGTCCCGGGTCAGGACATCCCGAATATTGGCCGGTTCGCCGCTATCGCCGACCCCCAAGGCGCCGTCCTATGCCTGTTCCGCGGCACAACCGACGCCATGCCGCCCGTCGCGGCCCCCGGCCATATCGGCTGGAACGAGCTGATGGCCGGCGACGTGCCAACCGTTTGGCCGTTCTATGCCGCCCTGTTCCGCTGGACCAAGGCCGAGGCGATCGACATGGGCCCCATGGGCACCTACCAGCTCTTCGCGGCCGGTGGCACCACGATCGGCGGCATGATGAACCGCCCTCCCGAAATGCCCGTCGCCGCTTGGCAATACTACATCGCCGTCCCCGACATTGACGCCGCCATGACCCGCGCCACCGCCAGCGGCGGCCAGGTGATCAACGGCCCGATGGAGGTCCCCGGCGGTGCCTGGGTCATCAACGCCATCGACCCCCAGGGCGCCCATTTCTCCCTGGTCGGCGCCCGCGCCACCTAACCCTTCAACACTTCGCCGGTGTGCGCCCCCAGCCCGGGCGCCACCGTCGCATACCCCGGCCGCTCTCCGTCAAACGACAGCGGCAGCCCCACCGTGCGCAACCCACCATCCGGACTCGTCTGCAAAATCCCCAGCGCCGCCGTCTGCGGATGCTCAACCACCTGGTCCAGCGTCTGCACCGGCCCGCACGGCACCCCCACCGCCTCCAGCTTCGCCTGCCACACCGCCCGCGTCTCCAGCACCAGGGCCGCGCTCAGGATCTCGATGATCGCCCCCCGGTTCTCCACCCGCCCGGCATTCTTCACAAACCGCGGATCATCGGCCAGTTCCGCCCGCCCGATCACCCCGCAAAACTTGCGAAACAGATTGTCATTGCCCGACGCAATCATCAGATGCCCGTCCGCGCACGCAAACGCCTGGTACGGCACAATCTCCGCCACCCCCGACCCCGCCCGCACCGGCAAATTCCCGCTGGCCAGATAATTCCCGATCGGCAAACCCATCCACGCGCACGAGGTCTCGAACAACGACGTATCCACAATCCCTCCGCGCCCCGTCCGCCCGCGCTCGGCATGCGCCGCCAAAATCCCGATCACCGTCCACATCCCGGTCCCCAGATCCATAACCGACACCGGCACCCGCACCGGCGGCCGCCCATCCTCGCCCAGCATCGACATCAACCCGCCAAACGCCTGCATCAGCGGATCATACCCCGGCAACTGGTTCAGCGGCCCCTTCGCCCCGAACGCGCCAATGTTACAGAAGATCAACGACGGCTTCTCCGCCAGCAACCCCTCCGCCCCCAGCCCCAGCTTGTCCGGCGCCCCCGGCTTGAGGTTGTGCAGCACTACATCCATCTCCTCGATGATCAGCCGCCGCACCCGCGCCCGCGTCACCTCATCCGAAAGATCGGCGACGATCCCCCGCTTGCCCCGGTTGAACACATGAAAGGCTGTCGCCGTATCCCCGCTGAACGGCGGCCCCCAGCCCCGCGCGTAATCCCCAACCCCCGGATTCTCCAGCTTGACCACATCCGCCCCCAACTCCCCCAGGATCATCCCGGCATAGGGCGCCGCCACCGAATGCCCGATCTCCAGAACCTTCATCCCAGCCAACGGCTTGGTCGACGACATCCGCAATCCCTCCGAATCCGCCGCGGAGGCTAGGCAGGCGGGCCATGGGGGTCAACGCGTTGACCCGGCGGCGGTCCAGCCATATGCCAGGGCACTGATCACGGAGGCGACGATGGACACCGAGCAAGCCGACCTGACCATGGTTCCCGCAGGCAACGATTTTCCGGAGTTGCGCGAAGCCGTCCAGCGCCTCTGTTCCAAATACCCCGGCGAATACTGGCGCGGCCTGGAAGAACGCGAAGACTACCCAACGGCCTTCATCAACGAACTGACCCAGGCCGGCTACCTCGCCGCCCTCATCCCCGAGGAATACGGCGGCACCGGCCTCCCCCTGCGCGCCGCCGCCGTCATCCTGGAAGAGATCAATGCCTCCGGCTGCACCGCCAGCCAAGGCCACGCCCAGATGTACATCATGGGCACCCTCCTGCGTCACGGCTCCCCCGAACAGAAAAAGACCTACCTCCCCAAGATCGCCACCGGCGAACTCCGCCTTCAGGCTTTCGGCGTCACCGAACCCACCTCCGGCACCGACACCACCTCCCTGCGCACCCGCGCCATCCGCGACGGCGACTCATACATCGTCAACGGCCAAAAAGTCTGGACCTCCCGCGCCGCCCATTCCGACCTCCTCCTCCTCCTCGCCCGCACCACCCCGCTCGACGGTGTGGCCAAAAAGTCAGACGGCCTCAGCGTCTTCCTCGTCGACATCCGCAAAGCCCTCGGCAACGGCCTCACCATCCGCCCCATCAAAGCTATGATCAACCACAACACCACCGAGCTCTTCTTCGACAATCTGCGCAGTCCCGCCGACAGCCTGATCGGCCAGGAAGGCCGCGGCTTCCGCTACATCCTCGACGGCATGAACGCCGAACGCATCCTGGTCGCCAGCGAATGCATCGGCGACGGCAAATGGTTCATCAAGAAATCCGTCGCCTACGCCAACGAACGCCAGGTCTTCGGCCGCCCGATCGGCCAGAACCAGGGCGTCCAGTTCCCCATCGCCCGCGCCTGGGCCGAACTCGAAGCCGCCGACATGATCT